>CAZXVA010000004.1:0-57682 GCA_964644305.1 uncultured Oscillospiraceae bacterium | reverse complement strand
AGGCTTTGTCCAATAGCCTATTATACCATACCAAGAACTATTAGGGAACTACAACGCAAATTGTCGCCGAATCACCCGACTGTTAATTATACCATACCAAGAACTATTAGGGAACTACAACAAATCTGCTCAACATACTTTACGGTGGTGTATTAT
This sequence comes from uncultured Oscillospiraceae bacterium, assembly GCA_964644305.1. GTDB lineage: Bacteria > Bacillota > Clostridia > Oscillospirales > Oscillospiraceae > Limivicinus. Next base: position 57,526 of record CAZXVA010000004.1, on the reverse strand, counting down.
ACCATACCAAGAACTATTAGGGAACTACAACATAAGCACATGGGTTTCGATTGTGCAAAGCATTATACCATACCAAGAACTATTAGGGAACTACAACACTGTACACCGCTGTCCGTAAGCTGTTGTATTATACCATACCAAGAACTATTAGGGAACTACAACTCAGAACGCGGGTACGCGTGAAGTTATCAAATTATACCATACCAAGAACTATTAGGGAACTACAACGTAAACTGTGGTATCAATCATTAGCCCCTAATTATACCATACCAAGAACTATTAGGGAACTACAACCACGATGATAAAGCCGACTGCGTACATAGCATTATACCATACCAAGAACTATTAGGGAACTACAACGGCATTACGCAAGGTAAAGCGCGAGGCGATATTATACCATACCAAGAACTATTAGGGAACTACAACTGCGAGCACAAGCGCCGAGACAATCACGCGATTATACCATACCAAGAACTATTAGGGAACTACAACGCACTTCGAGGAGCTGCACAACGTTCTCCAATTATACCATACCAAGAACTATTAGGGAACTACAACCTGCCCCAAGAACATGAAAGAGCTGAAACGATTATACCATACCAAGAACTATTAGGGAACTACAACTGACGCCTTGCCCATAAAGCGCCTTGAACCATTATACCATACCAAGAACTATTAGGGAACTACAACATGTAAAACACGACGTCGTTGGCGTCGAAAATTATACCATACCAAGAACTATTAGGGAACTACAACCTGGACGAGGAAATAGCTATGCGATACTTCATATCTGCCGCGCAGTAAAGCGCGAAAAGGCTTCGGCGTTTCGTGCCGAAGCCTTTTGTTATCACTTTTTCTTTTCGGGAATGATGAAGATGAACACCAGCGAGCTGACGCACAGCAGGAACGGATAGAAGAGATAGGGGATAATCTCAAACGCGCTCACCGTGCAGCCGAGTGTGGCGGCGGAGGAGATTGCAACCAGCATCTGCGCGCCGTAGGGGATTATGCCCTGGAATATGCAGGAGAAGGTGTCCAAAAGGGACGCGGTTTTGCGCTTGGAAATGCCGTAGCCTTCTGCCATTTCGGCGGCGATGGGGTTGGCCATGACGATGGCGACGGTGTTGTTCGCCGTGGCGATGTCCATCGCACCGACGAGCAGACCCATGCCGAGCTGACCCATTTTCTTGCCCTTGAAGGTCTTGCGTATGGCGTACAAAAGCGCGGTAAACCCGCCGTATTCATTGATGAGCGCGCATATCGCGGAAACGAGGATGGCGACCATGGTGGTCTCGAACATTCCGGCCGCGCCTGTGCCCATGGAGGAGAGCAAATCCGTTGCCGCAGTCGCGCCCGTTGCCAGCATGATGACTGCGCCGGAGATTATGCCCACCAGCAGCACGACGAACACGTTGATGCCCACAATGCCGCCGACAAGCACGAGAATGTACGGGATAATCTGAATGAGGTCATAATCCTGAACGGCGACCTCGCTGATGCCGCTCTTGAGAGAAAGCACAATGATGATGACGAGTGTGGCCAACGCCGCAGGGAGCGCGATGGCAAAGTTTTCGCGGAACTTGTCGCGCATGTCACAGCCTTGGCCGTTGCAAGCGGCGATGGTGGTGTCGGAAATGAAGGAAAGGTTGTCGCCGAACATTGCCCCACCCATGACCGTGCCGATGATGAGCGGCAGGGAAATGCCGGAGTTGATTGCGATTTCAACGGCGATGGGGGTGATGAGTGTGATTGTGCCGACGGAAGTGCCCATTGCGGTGGACACAAAGCAGCTGATGATGAACACGGCGGCCACGGCGTATTTGGCCGGAATGACCGACAGGAGGAAATACGCCACGCTCTGCGCGCTGCTGCGCCCGACGACGCCGACGAAGATACCGGCGGCCATAAAGATAAGAATCATGGTGACGATGTTCTTGTCGCCGATGCCCTTGCCCATCAGCTCCAGCTTGTCGTCAAAGCTCAGCGCCTTGTTTTGCAGACACGCCGCAATCAGCGCGATGAGAAACACCACGACGATGGGGATTGAGTAAAACCCCATTTCGATTTTCAAAACATACTCGAAAACTATGCCCAGCCCCAAATACAGCACAAGAAAAATGCCGATCGGCAGCAGAGCCTTTGCATTGCCTTTTTCCACGGTTGAATCCTCCGATTTTTCTCTTCTCACTGCAATTTTGCGCAGCCTGACTATTTTAACACATTATTTGCGCTTTGCCAATCAATTGTCGCATTTTTTTGAAAATAAATCTGCCTCCGCTTTGATTTCAAGCGGAGGCGACGGCATTATTCGGCATCGTTTTGCTTTATCCCGTGCATGAAGCCGCCAAGAGCGTTTGTGTGGATGTCCCCGGCGATGACGCGCTGACCCTTTATATAAAGCGTTATGCAAACCTCCCTGTCATACCCGGGGTAATTTGTCACGGGGTAGGTGTAGCACGTGCAGCCCTGACCGAGATAGCGGCGCAGGTCATAGCCCTGCTTGAGCTGCATTTCGTTGTAATCGCGCATGACGCCGTCCAAGCTCTCCGGCAGGGTGACACTTTTGCTCTCCTCTTTGTCAAGCTCAATCTCCCAGCCGAGCTCGTTTATGAACGCCTCGCGCCCCTTTGGGGTGGACAACCCCGTCTCGTTCGCCCGATAGGCGAAAAGCCACTTTGCCAGTATCGCGAGAAAAAGCACCAGCGCGCACACGAACACAATGGTCAGCGCCCGTTTCTTTGTGAATGCAACCGCTTTGTTCAGCATATTCACACCTCCGTCCGCCTACTTGCTAAAGCCTATTCAAAAACTTGCGTAAGTATGATATAATGATACTATGGATTCTATATGCAAAGACAGGGGGCGCAAAAGGTGGCGTTTGTGAGACTGGACAAATACCTCGCCGATTTGGGGCTTGCCACGCGCAAAGAGCTGAAAGCCATCATTCGCGCGGGCAGGGTGGAGGTCGACGGCGCGATCGTGACCTCGCCGGAGGCAAAGCTCGACGCGCAGAAAAGCCGCGTCACGCTCGATGGAGACGAGCTGCAATACTCCCGCTTTCATTATTATATGCTTTATAAGCCCTGTGGCGTCGTCACGGCGACGGAGGACAAGCGCCAGGGCACGGTGCTCGACCTGCTCACGCCGGAGCTGCGGCGCATGGGGCTTTTCCCCGTGGGCCGTCTGGATAAGGACACGAGCGGCCTTTTGCTGCTCACGGACGACGGAGATTTTGCCCACCGCGTCATTTCGCCCAAGTCCGGCATAACCAAGCTCTATTATGCCGAGGTCGACGGCAAGCTGACAGAGGGCGATGTCCTCGCCTTTGCCGAGGGGCTGACCCTTGCCGACGGGACGAAGTGCCTGCCCGCGCGGCTTGAAATCATCACACCGAACACCTGCCGCGTCGCGGTAATGGAGGGAAAATATCATCAGGTGCGGCGCATGCTCGCCTCGCGCGGCGCGCCCGTTGCGCGCCTCAAGCGCGAGTCCATCGGCGCGCTCTGCCTTGATGAAGATATGTGTGAGGGCGATTTTCGTGAACTTGACCAAAGCGAAATCACTTTGGTATATATTGAAAAATGACGGAAACCGGCCTTGATTTTTCGTGATTTTTGAGCGGAAAAACGACAATGCGAAAAAAATTCACAAAAAACAACTACGATTTCTATTGAAAATAACGTAAAATGGAGTTATTATAGAGAAAGATAAATGCGGGGTTGTAGTGCGTTTTGCCATAAACGCTTTATGGCGACCACTGGGGAGACATGCCGCATAGCAGGGGAGGCATATATAAAATGTCCAGCAAGATATTCCAGAACGTGATAATCCAAATGAAAGATGCCGTGGACAGACCCATCGGCGTCGTGGACGAACAGGGCTTCGTCGTGGCCAGCAGTGAGCTTGCGCTGATCGGCTCGCGCCTTGATGATTTCCGCGCTTATGAATTTGAGGGGGCGGATTCCTGCGTTGTCACAGCCGGACGCACCTATTGCCCGCTTTCCGCCGATGGCGGCAAGTTCGATTACGCCGCCTTTGTCGACGGCGCCGACGCGCTCGCCAAAACGCTGTGCGCAATTTCCGCCGTGGCCTTTAACGAGGCCAAGAACAATTATGAGGAAAAGCACAACAAGGCCGCCTTCGTCAAGAATATCATTTCCGACAATATCCTTCCCGGCGATGTTTACGTCAGGGCGAAGGAGCTGCACTTTGTCACGGACGAGCCGCGCACGGTTTTGCTTGTCCGCCAGGTCGAAAATTCCGACGTCTCCGCCGTTGAGGTCATTTCGCGCCTTTTCCCGGACAAGCAGCGCGATTTCGTCTTGAACATCAACGAGGCCGATGTCGTCGTCGTCAAGACTCTGCCCAACAACAACTGCAACGACGAGATTTTGAAAATCGCCCGCACGATTGAGCGCGTCATGCACGAAGAGCTGGGCGCGAAAACCGTCATCGGCATCAGCACCAACGCCCGCCACCTGCGCGAGCTTGCCGACAGGTACAAAGAGGCGCAGGTCGCTATTGATGTCGGCCGCATCTTCGAGGCTGACAAAACCATCATCAACTATGAAACCCTCGGCCTCGGCCGCATCATCTACCAGCTCCCCACCACGCTGTGCGAAATGTTCCTCAATGAGGTTTTCAAAAAGAACCCCATCGAAACGCTGGACGATGACACGCTTGAGACCATCAACCGCTTCTTTGAAAACAACCTCAACGTCTCCGAGACCTCCCGCAAGCTGTATGTCCACCGCAACACGCTTGTCTACCGCTTGGAGAAAATCAAGAAAATCACGGGGCTTGACCTGCGCGAATTTGACCACGCAATTGTGTTCAAGGTCGCAATGATGGTCAAAATGTACCTCGATTCGCTCAATAACGCCAAGTATTGATACATATTCCGCACTTTCACTCGCGATTTCAGCTCGGCTTAAGGCGCGCAGGGTGTTGTTATGAATATCAAATCACCGCCGGTGCGTCTGCCGACAAATTTGGAGGACTGCAATAAATGGTTCAAATGAACAATGTCACGAAGGTTTACGACAGCAGCAAGACAGTTGCCCTTGATAACGTTGACCTTTCGATCAATGAGGGTGAATTCGTCTTCCTCGTCGGGCCTTCCGGCTCGGGCAAGACCACGCTCATGAAGCTCATCACGGGTGAGGTTTTCGCCACGTCCGGTCAGGTCATTGTCAACGATTTTGACATGACAAACATCCGCCGCAGCAAGCTCCCCAAGGTCAGGCGCACTCTCGGCGTCATCTTTCAGGACTTCCGCCTGATTGACAACATGACGGTTTATGACAACGTCGCGTTCGTCATGCGCGTGGTGGGCGCCGCGCCCAAGGACATCAAAAAGCGCGTGCCCTACGTGTTGGAGCTTGTCGGCCTTGAAGGCAGAGAAAAGCGCATGCCCAATGAGCTTTCCGGCGGCGAGCAGCAGCGTGTGGCAATCGCAAGGGCGCTTGCCAACAACCCCCGCATGATAGTGGCCGACGAGCCGACCGGCAACCTTGACCCCGTGCGCAGTCTTGAGCTGATGCTCCTTTTTGAAAAGATAAACGAAATGGGGACGACGATTCTCGTCGTCACGCATGAAAAAGAGCTTGTCAACGCCTTTGCCAAGCGCGTCATCACCATTGACGGCGGCCACGTGATAAGCGACGGAATGGATGGGTATTACAGCTATGAGATTGAGTAGATACGGTTATCTTATCGGCGAGGGCTTCAGAAGCATCACAAAGCACGGCTTCATGTCCTTTGCGTCGATCACGGTCATAATGGCCTGTCTTATCATCATGGGCAGCGTTTCCCTCCTCTCGCTCAACATCGACGCGCTCATTGCCGACCTTGAAGAGCAAAACGAGCTTGTTGCCTTTGTGGACGACAGCATTTCCGATGAGGACGAGGCGCGCGCATTACAATCGAGTGTTGAGGCCGTCGGGAACATTACCTCGGTGGAATTCGTCTCACGCACAGACGCGATGGACGCTTTCATGAATAATTACGATGACTCCCTCATGGAGGGTATTGACGAGACGGTGTTCCGCCATCGCTATGTCATTCATCTCACCGACATCTCCCAAATGGCAGACACCAAGCGCGATTTGGAAAATGTCCCCGGCATTGCCAAGGTCAATGCGCATTTGGATTATGCCCAGCGCTTTGTCACCATTCGCAACATCGTCTCCGTGGTGTCGCTGGTGCTCATCGTGATGCTGGTGTTCGTGTCGGTGTTCATCATGTCCAACACCATCAAGCTCGCATCCTTCAGCAGACGCGAGGAGATTGCCATCATGAAAATGGTCGGCGCGAACAACTCCTTCATCCGTTTGCCGTTCGTGGTTGAGGGTCTTGTCCTCGGCATCATCGGCGGTGGCCTCGCTTTTTTTGCGGAGTGGGGCATCTATGAGCTTGTCACCGGTGAGCTTGTTTCCAGCGTCACCGGAAGCCTGCTTGCCGTGGTGCCGTTCCGTTCGGTTGCGCTCGTGGTGCTCATTGTCTATCTCGGCACGGGCATTCTTGTCGGCGCTGTCGGCGGCGTGAACGCCATCAGGAACTACCTGAAGGTGTAAGCCACACCCCGCATTGCGGGACTATAAGGAGCATACATACCTATGAACAACAAAAAAGTCATTTCCGTCATTGCCGTGCTGCTTGCGGTGCTCATGCTGGCCTCGCTTGTCATCAGCGTCATCCCCGTGAGCGCTTACGCCGTCACGCAGGACGAAATTGCCGCACTCCAAGCGGAGAAAAGGGCGATTTCCGGCCGCGTCAGCGACTGCAAAGAGCGCCTTGAAACTCTCAAGCAGCAGCAGGCCAATGTCTTGGAGCAAAAGGCCGCCGTCATGGAGCAGAATAAGCTCACCCAAGAGCAGATTGACCTTGCTCAGGCGCAGATTGACATGTACTCCGACATGATTGCCGAAAAGGGCGAAGAGGTTGAAGAGGCGAGAACCCGCGAGGAGCGCCAGCTTCAAAAATACCGCACCCGCGTGCGCGCCATGGAGGAAAACGGGGGCTATAACATCCTTGCCGTCGTGTTCAATTCCTCCAACCTCAGCCAGCTCATGTCCGGCGTTGACGATATGGGCGAGATAATGGAAAGTGACCGCGCGCTTGAAGACCAATACATTGCCGCGCGCGAGGAAACCGAAGAAATAAAAGCCGAGTATGAGGCGACCAAGGCCGATTATGAGGAAAAGCAGGACGAGCTTAAAGCCGAGCAGGAAGAGCTGAAAAAGCAGATTGACGAGGCCAACGCCCTCATCGAAGCCCTGGCCGAAGACATTGAAAAGGCCACCAAGGAATACGAGGCGGCGGCGGCCGAAGAGGCCGCAGCGGCGGCCGAGGTCAGCTCGTTCATTGCCCAGTATAACGCCGAGAAGGCCGCACAGGCCGCACAAAATGCGCAGAACAACGCCGCCTCCGGCGGTGCTGCGGGCGGCGACGGTTCCGGCGGTTCGACCGGCGGCGGGAGCTATTCCTCCGGCATCCAAGGCACGGGCACGCTTATGTGGCCCGTTCCCTGCTCCATGACCGTCACCAGCCGCTACGGCAACCGCTCCGACCCGTTCACCGGTTCAACCGCATATCATGCCGGCATAGACATTGACGGCTTCAACAAAGATGGTCAGGCCATCGTCGCCGCCGACAGCGGCACGGTCATCACGGCCTCTTCAAACAGCGGCTATGGCAATTACGTCATCATTGACCACGGCAACATGAAAACCGTTTACGCGCACTGCTCCGGCCTTGCCGTGAGCGCGGGTCAAAGCGTGTCGCAGGGGCAGACCATCGGCTATCTCGGCGCAACCGGCCGTGCCACGGGCACTCACTGCCACTTTGAAGTATACGTCGGCGACAGCAGAACCGACCCCGCCGCATACTTCTCCGGCATCTCGTACTATAACTGCTGAGAAAATCGCATTCCCCGGATAAACAGATATGAGCAAAATATATAAACGGCTTTTGTCGGCCATGCTTGCTGTCGTGCTTGCTTTTGCCTTCGGCGTGTCGGCCTATGCCGCGTCCGAGGCCGAGCTGGACGAGCTCAAGGCCGAGCGCGACGCGCTTGTCAAGCAGCGACAGCAGCAACAGGCCGTCGTCAACGACCTGCGCGCCCGGCAGGCGAGCATCCTTGCCCTCAAACAGGCGCTGGATGAGCGCAATGTCTACACCCAGTGGCAAATTGAGCTTACAAAGCAGGAAATTGCCCTCTATGACGACATGATTGCCGACAAAAACATCGAAGTCGCCGAGGCCAAAACCATGGAGCTTGACCAGCTTGAACGCTATCGCGCGCGAGTGCGCGCCATGGAGGAAAACGGCACGACCTCATTCTTGGCCTACCTTTTCAACGCCTCTGACCTCGGCGAGCTTTTGACCGCTGTGGACGATATCGGCGAGATAATGGAAAGTGACAGGGCGCTTGAAGAAGCGTACATCGCCGCGCGCGAGAATACCGAGGCCGTTGTGGCCGAGTATGAGGCCTATAAGACCGATATAGTTTCAAAGCAGGATGAGCTTCGCGCCGAGCAGGAAAAGCTCCAAGCCGAGCTTGACGAGGCAACCCGCCTCATCACCGATATCACCGCAAACCTTGCGGACAATGCCGCCGTGCTCGAAGAGTTTGAACAGGCCGAGCGCGAGGCCGAAACCAACGTGGCCAACATGGTCATCGCCCTTGAAAAACAGCGCCAAGCCGAGGCCGCGGCCTCCGGCGGCGGGTTCAGCAACGGCAGCACCGTCGTCGGCACGGGTCGGTTTTCCTGGCCTGTCCCGTCATGCACTTACCTCACCAGCCGCTTCGGGTTGCGTGTGCACCCCATCACGGGTGTGACAAAATCCCACACCGGCATTGACATCGGCGCCGAATCCGGCGCGACCATCGTCGCCGCCGACGGCGGCACGGTCGTCCTTGCCGGGGTTAACAGCGGCTATGGCAACTGCGTCATGATTGACCACGGCAACGGGTACAAAACGCTTTATGCCCACATGTCGTCCATCGCCGTGTCGAACGGTCAGTCCGTCTCGAAAGGTGACACCGTCGGCTATGTCGGCAGCACCGGCCTATCCACCGGCCCGCACTGCCATTATGAGGTGTGGAAGGACGGCTCGCGCATTGACCCCGAACAGTTTTACAGCGGATTGACCTATTCCGCCAATGCCGGAGTTTGATGAAATCCGGCGATACAAGGCAGGCTCAACTGCCTCAGCAGGACAGTCACCGACCTTGACTGTCCTGTTTGCATGAAAAATTCACAGCCGTATGATGGCGCACGCCTCTCGGCGGAAGGAGCTGCAATTGAAAAACATTTTTCGCAGATTTTTCTACAACCTCGGTCGTATAATCGTCGGCATTTTCAACATCGGCATAGAGCTTAAATACGTCGTCCTCGCCTGCGCTGTGCTCACCTTCGGCACGTATTATTTCACCCACCACAAAATGATTGAGGATGTGGGCGGCAAAACCGACTATAACGAGGCCATGCGCTATATCGAGATCAAAAACCTCTGCGATGACAAATTCATCGACGTGGTCGACCGCGCCGCCATGGGCGACAGCGCCGCCGCCGCAATGGTGTCCGGCCTCGGCGATCCGTGGAGCTATTACATGACCGCCGATGAGTACAAGACCTATCAGCTCTCATCCACCAATGAATATTCCAACATCGGAATGACAATAATGAAAGACGAAAATTCCGGCGGATATCAGGTCGTGGCGGTCAATGCCGACTCTCCGGCGGCGTGGGCGGGGCTTGCTGCCGGTATGGTGATAACCGACGTCGACGGTGAGAGCGTCATCGGCCAGGATATTGACTATGTCCGCACGCTCATTCGCTCGCGCATGAACACCAAGTTCGTCCTCGGCATCAATCGCGGCCAGCAGAGCATTGAAGTCGACTGCTCGACAGCGTATATCAGCCCCGTGACCTATCGTATGGAAAAAACCGAGGCCGGATATGTCAAGATTGACAACTTTGAGGCCGGTTCTGGTCAAGACGCGATAAACGCGATTGAGGATCTTCTCTCGCAAAAAGCGGTTGCACTGTGCATTGACCTGCGCGGAAACCCCGGCGGTCTGAAAACCGAGGCCGCGACGCTGCTTGATTACCTCTTGCCCAAGGGCACACTTTTCGTCGAGCGCGACAAAGACGGCAAGCAGGACGTCACCGAGTCTGACGGCATGTGCGTCCAAATCCCCATGGTCGTGCTGATAAACACCGGCACATACAGCGAGGCGGAGCTTTTTGCCGCCGTTTTGCAGGAATATAACTGGGCGCTTTTGATGGGCGAGCCGACCAGCGGCAGAACGCGCATGCAGGTCACCCTCCCGCTTGAAGACGGCAGCGCCATCCGCCTTTCCACCAAGACCTATCTCACACCCAACGGCGTGGATATCTGCACTGCCGGCGGCGTTGTGCCCGATTCCATCGTTTATAACTCCGACCCCACTGCCACCGGCACCACCGAAGGCACCACCGGCGTCTCCGACGGCTCGGCCAGCGTCTCCAACGACGAGCAGCTCAACGCCGCGCTCAAATATTTGAGTTGACACGGCGGCGCATTATCAATATAATATACAGGTCAAACCAGCAACTACAAACGCACAACATTACGAAAAGGGGAGCGTTTTAACATGTCCAATTCCAACAGATTCAAAATGAGCCAAGAGCGTCTGGACGCGATAAAAGAAGAACTCAATTATTTGGAAACCGTTCGCGAAAAAGAAGTGGCCGAGCTTATCAAAGAAGCGCGCAGCTTCGGCGACCTTTCCGAAAACAGCGAGTATGACGAGGCCAAGACCGAGCAGGGCAAGCTCTATTCCAAAATTGCCGAGCTCAAGGTTCTCATAGAGAATGCGGAAATCGTCGATAACATCGACCTTGACGCGCCCAAAGACACCGTCACCCTCGGCAGTATTGTCAAACTGCTCGACATGGAGGACGGATTTGAGGAAACCTATGAAATAGTCGGCTCGCAAGAGGCAAACCCCAAGGCCGGCCGCATTTCCGACGATTCTCCCCTCGGCAAGGGCTTGCGCGGCCACAGAGCCGGTGACATCGCTGTCATCGATGCCCCTGTCGGCCAGCTCAAATTCAAGGTCGTTTCCGTGGAAAATAAATGAGAAACATATAACTGGGCGTGACATCTTGCCGCGCCCGGTTCTGCGATTATAAGATTCAGATTATTTTTATTGAGATAGGTGGTATTTAGCATGAGTGAAGCCGTCAACAACCGACCCGGCACCGAACAGGAGCTTTCCGAGCTTCTCCAAATTCGCCGCGACAAGCTGTCCGCACTGCAAAAAGAGGGGAGAGACCCTTTTCAGAAAACTTTCTATCAAAGAACCGCATGGACAAATGAGATAAGAGACAATTACGACGCCTTTGACGGCAAAACCGTCTCCGTCGCCGGGCGCATCATGTCCAAGCGCGGCATGGGCAAGGCGATTTTCTGCCACATCAAGGACGGCGAGGGCCTTTTGCAGGTTTATGTCCGCGCAGATGCTGTCAGCGAGCAGGAGTTTGCCGATTTCCGCAAGTTCGACATCGGCGACATCATCGGCGTCACGGGCTATGTTTTCAAAACCAAGACCGAGGAAATCTCCGTCCACGCCGAAAAGGTTGAGCTCCTTTCCAAGTCCCTGCGCCCCCTGCCTGAGAAATTCCACGGCATGACCAACACCGAGCTTAAATACCGTCAGCGCTATGTTGACCTCATCGTCAACGATGACACCCGCCGCGACTTCATCATCCGCTCGAAGTTCATCTCCTTCGTCCGCCGCTACCTCGAATCTCGCGGCTATATGGAAGTCGAGACCCCGGTTCTCAACACCATTTCCGGCGGCGCGACTGCGCGTCCGTTCATCACGCACCACAACACCCTTGACCTCGACATGTATCTGCGCATTGCCACCGAGCTTAATTTGAAGCGCCTTGTCGTCGGCGGTCTGGAGCGCGTTTACGAAATCGGCCGCATTTTCCGCAACGAGGGTATGGACACCCGCCACAACCCGGAGTTCACCACCGTTGAGCTTTATGAGGCTTATGCCGACTTCAACACCATGATGGACATATTCGAGGGCATTCTCGCCGGTGCTGCCGAGGAGATTTTGGGCACTTATGACGTCACCTGGCTCGGCCACGAGGTCAGCCTCAAGCCGCCTTATCGCCGCCTCACCATGGCCGACGCCGTCAAGGAATATCTCGGCGTGGACTTCATGAACATCACTTCCGACGAAGAGGCCGTTGCCGCCGCAAAGAGCGTCGGCGTCGACATGGAAAACGTTGAGCCGACTTGGGGTCACGCCCTTTATGAGTGCTTTGACCAAAAGGTCGAGGAAAAGATGATTCAGCCCACGTTCATCACCATGCACCCGGTTGATGTTTCCCCGCTTGCCAAGCGCAGTCCCGCCGACCCGCGCTTGACCGAGCGCTTCGAGCTGTTTGTCTGCTGCTCCGAGATGGGCAATGCCTTCTCCGAGCTTAATGACCCCATTGACCAGAAGCAGCGCTTCCAAAAGCAGGTCGAAATGCGCGCCAAAGGCGACGAAGAGGCCGGCATGATGGACGATGATTACATCAACGCCCTTGAATACGGCTTGCCCCCCACGGGTGGCCTTGGCATCGGCATTGACCGCTGTGTCATGCTTTTGACCGGTGCGGCCTCTGTGCGCGACGTCATTCTGTTCCCCACGATGAAGCCCACCGACATAAAGCCCGCCGCAAAGGCCGATTGCGCCGATGCTGCCCCCGCCGCCCCGGCAGCGGTTGAAGCTCCGGCTGAGCCGATTGATTTCTCCAAGGTTCAAATCGAGCCGCTTTTTGAGGACCTTGTCGACTTTGACACCTTCTCCAAGTCCGACTTCCGCGCCGTCAAAGTCAAGGAGTGCGAGGCCGTGAAGAAGTCCAAAAAGCTTTTGAAGTTCGTCCTTGATGACGGCACGGGCACTGACCGCGTCATTCTCTCCGGCATTCACCCGTTCTATGAGCCGGAAGAGCTTGTCGGCAAGACCTGCATCGCCATCACCAACCTCCCGCCGCGCCCCATGATGGGCATAGATTCCTGCGGCATGCTCATCTCCGCCATTCATCAAGAGGAGGGCGAGGAGAAGCTGCATCTGCTCATGGTGGATGACCACATCCCCGCCGGTGCGAAGCTGTACTGATTCAATAATCCTATAATACTATTCGCGAGGCAGCCCAGTGCGGTTGCCTCGCTTTTGCCGTTTTGCACGTTAAAAATGCAATTTTTGCAGGATGTATTGACAAACTATTTGTGCTTGGGTAAAATGTAAAATCATTCAATGGGAAATTGTTGCTTTGATTGCGAGTTTCGATACAATTGTTATGAATTGCGGCAGTAAATGTTCATACACCGTTTTTCGATATATACCCAATTTGTTGCAATTCTGTTGACGATTTCCGGTTAAGTATGATATACTTATTTTACCTTTATTATCGGAGCGTGCCTGAATGAGTAAATATTTGAAAAAATTCTTGCCCTATGTGCTTGCGCTTTTGATGTTTATGTTGTGCGCATGCTCGCACACAACCGACGCCCCTGCGCCGACCGAGGCGATTGAGGGGGACGGCATATTCACCTCCGACATCACGGCGATTGATTTTCTTGAGGGCACATGGACGAACAACCGCGCGCAGTACATCACGGCCGAACGCGGTGACAGCATGCTCATCGTTTGGGGCACGAACATTCCGCTCCCGCAGTATGATATTTACGTTTTGAAAAACGGCTTTCTTGTCGGCGGCGGAGCTGACGGCGAGGAGCATCAGCTTTTGCGCTTTGAATTCGTTGACGGCGATTCGATCACCGTCCATGACATTGTCAACGATGAAGAAAGCCTCTTTGTGCGCGATTCACTCGTTGTGGACGCCGATAACCTTGATAATGACTATGTCTTTTGGACGATGAACCGCGCCGGTGTTTATCTCAGCGGCATGTGGATGAACGAAGCCGGAAACTATTTCACCCTCGCCATGGATGATTACGGCTCTGTCAGCTTCAACTCCGACCTCCCTTGCCCCGAATGCGATTACATAGATTTCTTTGAGGGTGACCTCTGCGGCTTCACCAACCTTGCCGATGGCACGGTGTACGTCGTCCCGGTTTTCACTTTTGACATCATTTCCGCCGACGAGGTCAGCGTCCTTTGCGCCGTTGACGGCAGTGAAAGCGTGTTCACCCGCCTCAGCCATGAGCTGGACGACGAGCTTTTGAACAGCGAATATATTTTTGCCAACAACCAGCGCGCCTTTGCCTTCCTTGACGGCAGATGGAGCGACGACGAGGGGCATTATTTCCGCGTTCAAAACGTCAACGGCGGCATCTCGTGGAACACCAACCTCCCGCTTAACGATAGCTGCGAAAGCTATGGGTTCATGAACGGCGGGCTTTACGGCACTTCGCTCGACGAAAACGGCGAGGCGACCGATGTTGAAATTTACGCATTTCGCGTTATATCCGAGGATGAGCTTGAAATAACCGTGAGTGAGGATGGCGACAGCTTCACCCTCACGAGAGAGGAGTGACCCGGCGCATGGTTGTAATAGAGCGTGAGACAAAGGCAATCGCCCCCGGCAATGAGCCTGAGTCACTGAAAAGCGCGGTTATTGAGTTCTTTCGCGCCGTCGATGAGGAGTTTCCCGACAAGCTCATCGTGTGGGAACGCTGGGATCATGACCGGTTTGACAAGCCTGCCTGTACGCTCTGCGATGAGCTGGGCTACTCCTCCGGTGCGCCGTTTCTCACGGCCTATGGCTATTCCATCATCACGCCAAACGGCCTGATTAAGCCGGAGGCTCCGGAGAATACCGTTGAAACCGCCGAACAGTCCCTTGATGACGAAAAACCGGCGGAGGAATATCACTTCGGGCGCATTGTCCGCGTTCTTGACAACAAAAACAGTGGCTTTGTCCGCGAAAACGGCACAAATAAGGATTATTATTTCAATATCCGCTCATTCACTCAGTGGATTGACGCCCTTCAGCTCGGCCGCCGCGTCAGCTTCAAGATTGAACTTCGCACAGACCGCAAGCACAACACCAAGCGCGCCTCGGCGGTCGCCCTCACTTATATTGATTAAACTCAATAAAATAAAAACGGACTGCACCGGCAGTCCGTTTTTGTATGCGCTGGGCTTACTTGTTCTTTGCGTTTTCAACGATGATTTGATTTGCCTTTGAAATGCGTATGTGGTGACGGATTGACTCTTCGCCTACGGCGGCGAGAATGTCCTCCGGGTTCATCATATACTGTGCCGCGAGAGTGCGCGCCGCGCTTGCAACCTCGTCCTCATCTGCGGTGAGACCTTCCTCGTCTGCAACGGCGGCGAGGAGAAAGTCAACACGGCAGACAAGCTCGGCGCTCTCGCGCTGTGCCTTGCGCCACTGCTCGCGCGTGAGATTTTCCGTGTGAAGCCACGCCTCGAAAACCTCGTCCGCAATTTGCTCTGCGGCAAGCTCGCCGCGCGCATAAGCGCGCCGCTCAGCCGCGCGGACAACGGCCTCGCTGTCGACGGCGATTACTCCGTCAAAGGCTTGGGCGAAAGCACCGATATCCTGCATGCCCATGCCGATGTAATTCTCGGCAGCCTGCATGGCCTTGCCCCAAACCGCGTTTTCGTCAAGGCAGAGTGTCAGCTTGTCGTTCAGCTCCGCGATTATCGCGCGCACGTCCGCAAGCGTGTTGAGGGACAGGCTGTCCAAAAGCGCGGTTTCGTTTTCGAGCATGGCCGCGTCAATCTTGCGCTGAATGAGCACCTCCGGCACGACCATGCGCAGATTCTTCGCCGCCGCCATCACGGCGGCTTCCGCGAAGTCCTCGTTGTGCCCCACGTCCACTTCAATGCCGAGATACGGGCCGAGTATGACCTCCGGCGGGATTGCGGCGTCGGCCGTGACTTCAAGCGAGCCGTCGTCAAGCGCGTTCATCGCGGTCACGCGGGTGTAGATCAGCGCGGGCACGTCGCGCTCGGTTGTCAGCGCGTCAAGCGCGGCCTGAACTGCGCCCTGGGACGACCCTGCGGCCGTAAGCTCATCGGGAGAGAGAACAAAGGTGGTGTAAACACTGCCCTTGTCGAGCTTGAATGCGGTTGTTTTCATGTTTTTGTCTCCTATATTTCTTTTTTCTTATTTTATTACAGCTTTGTCGCGCCGTCAATCGCGATGTTGACGCCTTGCGCACAAAATGGTATATTCTTATCAGAAAAAACAATTATCAAGGACGGAAATTGCCATGTCATATACACTGTGCTTTGCCCCAGCCGATATCCTCTTGCCCAAGGGTGGTTTTGAGCGCTGGGCGTGCGTTGCCTGCGACCAGTTCACCTCACAGCCGGAATATTGGGCGCGCGCCGACGAGCTTGTCGGCGATGCGCCGTCTGCGCTTCGCCTCATCCTGCCGGAGGTCTATCTTTCCGCCGATGACTCATCGAGCATAGCAAGCATCAATGCCGCCATGCGCCGATATCTTGACGAGGGTGTTTTCACCGAGTATAAAAACGCGATGATCCTCGTTGAGCGCACGCAGTCCGATGGCGCAGTGCGCCGTGGTATTGTCGGGGCGTTCGCCCTTGAGGCTTACAGCTATATTCTCGGCGAGAAAAGCCGCATTCGCCCGACCGAGGGCACGGTGCTTGAGCGCATTCCGCCGCGCGTCGCTATTCGCCGCCACGCCCCGTTGGAACTGCCGCACATCATGGTGTTTCTCGATGACCGCAAGCGCGAGATAATCGAGGGCGTCGACACTGCGCGCCTTGAAAAGCTTTATGATTTTGACCTCATGCTCGGCGGCGGGCATATCTGCGGCTGGCTCATTGACGAGGTCGAGCAGGGGAAAATACTCTCGCTCCTGTCGGCGCTTGAACAGTCCTGCGACGGCGATAACGGCGGCTTTGCCTACGCCGTGGGCGACGGGAATCATTCCTTGGCCTCTGCCAAGGCCGCCGCGCCAGAAATCGGCACTGCGGCGGCGCAGTTCGCCCTTGCCGAGCTTGTCAACATTCACTCCGACGCCATCCGATTTGAACCGATTTACCGCGTCATGTTCAACGTCGACCCCGCCGAGGTCATTTCCGCGCTGCGCGTGGCGTTCCCGGCCGAGCAGGGGAGAGCGGTGGATTATCTCACACGCGATGAGACGGGGCGCGTGTTCGTCCCCGGCCTTGAAGCCGGTGAAATCCAGCGCTTTATTGATGATTACATGGCCACCCACCAATCAGCCGCCGTTGATTATATCCACGGAGAGGCCGCGTTGCGCGAGCTTGCCGCGCAGGAAAACGCAGTCGGCTTTATATATGGCGGCATGGACAAGGCAGAGCTTTTCACGTATGTCGCCGAACACGGCATACTCCCTCGCAAGAGCTTCTCCGTGGGTCATGCCGAGGATAAGCGTTATTACATCGAGGCGCGCAAATTGTATTAAGCGCGCGCCGCCTTGCCCCGCATGGCGCTTTCAAGCTTCATATAAAGCGCCGACAGCCCGATGGAGGTTAGGCCGCAGAACAAGAAAAGAATGGGCTTATAATACTCCATGCCGAAATCGAATCTGTCAAGCAGCATGTAAGTTATGCGTATAACGTCCTGATGAATGAGGAAAAAGCACGCGCTTATATTGCCGAGATATACCGTGACGCGGTTTGTCAGCAGGCGCGGAACTGCGCCCTTGCCGTGGGCAAATATGTATACAACAGCCGAGGCAAACGGAAGATACAAAAAGCCCCGCGCAAACTCATCGCGCGCAAGAAAGCTCTCCGAGTGCGATATCAGCACCGCCCCCACGAAAAGCACGGCGCACAAAATCTCTGCCTCGGCGAGAGTGCGCTTGTCGGCAAGCTCATTCTCACCGCGCGTGAGGAAAAGATAACCTATATTGCACCCCACGGCAAAGTCAACAAGCCGGAACAGTGGCGAAATATAGCCAAACCATTCGATATACTTCGTCATGTCCCCATTCGCGCCGTATATCATCCGACCCAGCGGCAGCGCGGCGCACGCCGCGACAAACTCCAGCGCGAACAGCACCCCGCAGGCGACAAACGCCGCGCGCCGCGAGCGGTACGCGCGTATACACGCGAGAATGCATGGGAACATGAAATATAAAAAAGCACATACTGAGAGGTACCACGCCACGCCGTTGAGCGAGATGGCATACACCGGCGACCACGCTTGAATCAGCAATATGTTCTCCAAAAGCCCGGTCAAAATATATGCCAAGTCTTCGCGCGCGTATATCCCCAGCGCGAGTATGGGCAGCATGGTGAGAATATGCAGGGGATATAGCTTGCTCACCTTTTTCACCGCAAAGCGCAGCGAGGCCACGGGCGCGCGCGAAAGCGCCGCGCGGGGGTAATAGCTGTACACCATTAAAAACCCCGACAGAACGAAAAATATCTCCACGCCCCAAAAGACGTTGCTTGTGATATAGCAGTGATGGGAGAATATGCAAAGACACGCCAAGAAGCGCAGTGCCTGCAAGCTGTCCATTCTTTTTTTCATTTTATCCTCCCGCATGATTGGTGTGGAACATATTATATATTATTGCGTCATAAAGCACAACAACAAGAAATGACGAAAAGTTAAGCATAACTTAACGAATTCTTAGATTGTCAATTTTCCATTACTATGGTATAATCCAATAGATTCTTTTTTTACGGAGATTATTTATGATTTCTTGGCTCACAAGCACCACTGTCGGCAGATTCATTGCCACGTTTTTCATTTCCATGGTTCCCATCATTGAGCTTCGTGGCGGCTTGCCCTACGGCATCGGCTTCGGGCTGGATTACCCCCTCGCACTCGCGGCGGCGGTTTTGGGCAACATGGTGCCCGTACCGTTCATCGTCATTTTCATCAACCGAATTTTCCACTGGATGCGCAAGCGCATGCCAAAAATGGACGGCTTCATCACCCGCCTTGAAAACAAGGCCTATCTCAAGGGCGCAACGGTTGAAAAATACGGGCCTATTGCGCTGTTGCTTTTTGTCGGTATTCCGCTCCCCGGAACGGGCGCGTGGACGGGAGCTCTTATCGCCGCGCTTTTGGACATGAAGCTCAAGCACGCCGTGCCCTGCATTTTCCTCGGCGTTTTGATGGCCGCCGCCATCATCACTGCAATCACCTTCGGCGTGATACATATATTTTGATGCTTTGCACATTACCGCAACGGCAGAGGATTTTTATAATTCTCTGCCGTTTTCATAATTTATACTTGGAATTGACAGAGAAAAGCGGTATAATAAACTGATTAGATATAACATCGTATGAAATCGGATGAAGATGAGCTTTGGTAAGCCGCATATGAACAAGACGGAGGAAATGACATGAAAAAAGAATTTCGTGAAATGCTTAATCAGCGCGGCCGGACGGCTTTGCCGAATGTGCTTCTCGCCTCGGCGGAATGCGCGCCCCTTTCCAAAACCGGCGGCCTTGCCGACGTCGTCGGCACGCTGCCCAAATCCCTTGCCAAGCTCGGCATCGACGCGCGTGTCATCACGCCCTATCACCGTATTATCAAAGAAAAATACGCCGACCGCGTTGAGCACCTGTTTTACTTTTACGTTGACCTCGGCTGGCGGCATGAATACGTCGGCATTGAAAAGCTCGTCCTTGACGGCGTGACAATCTATCTTGTCGACAGTGACCGCTATTTCGGCGACTGGATATATCGCGGCGGCTATGATGAAATTGAGCAGTATGCATTCTTCTGCCGCGCGGTGCTTGATGCCCTGCCCAGCCTCGACTTTGCCGTTGACGTCATCCACTGCAACGACTGGCACACCGCCATGATCCCCATGCTCGCGCGCACGCAGTACCCCGGCGCGGTGCAAGAGGGGCTGAAATTCCTCTTGACCATACATAACATCGCTTTTCAAGGCAAGTGCGGCTTTGACTTTGTCCAAGACCTCCTCGGTGTCGATTCCAAGTACTACACCGCCGAATATATGGAGCTTTACGGCTGCGCAAACTTCCTCAAGGCCGGCTGCGTCTTTGCCCACAAGGTCAACACCGTTTCCCCCAGCTACGCTTGGGAAATTCGCACCCCCTACTTTTCCGAGGGGCTGGACGGCATTTTGAACGCCCGCTCCAATGACCTTTCCGGCATCATAAACGGCATTGACAAGCAGGTTTTCAACCCCAAGACCGACGCCAAGCTCCCCGCGCGCTTCGACAGGGGACACCTCAAAGGCAAGGCGCAATGCAAGGCCGAGCTTCAGTCGCGCATGGGGCTTGAAGTGCGCCCTGAAGTGCCGCTTTTCGTCATGGTCACGCGCATGACCGAACAAAAGGGCTTTGATCTTGTTTCCTGCGCTCTTGACGAGCTGATGAGCCATGAGGACATGCAATTCGCGCTTCTCGGTTCGGGCGAGGATAGGTTTGAAAGCTTCATGCGCGGCGCGGAGGAGCGCTATCGCGGCAGACTTTGTGCCTATCTCGGCTATAATGAGGAGCTTTCCCATCTTTATTATGCCGGCAGTGACTTTTTCATAATGCCCTCGCGCTTTGAGCCGTGCGGACTGAGCCAAATGCTCGCCATGCGCTACGGCTCGCTCCCCATCGTGCGCGAAACCGGTGGCCTGCGCGACACGGTTATGCCCTATAACCAATACACCGGCGAGGGCACGGGCTTCACCTTTGCCAATTACGATGCTTGGGAGCTGCGCGACGCGGTTCGCCGCGCGCTGGCTGTGTGGCAGGATAAAGACGCCATGAAATCCCTCATTTCCAATGCCATGCAGGCCGACTTCGGCTTTGATATTTCTGCACAGGAGTATGCAAAACTTTATATATGTATGCTGTAAACAACACTTGCTATAATATTTTCTTCGGCGGCAGCTATAAAGAGCGCTGGTCGAACGATTATACGCTTTCCATTGAGTATATCGGCCGCCGCGCGGTCACGGCGCGCCTCTATGACGGACACTGGCTGGCCGACGGGGGCGATGAAGAGCTTTGCGCACTTCTCAACGCCGCTGACTGCCCCACGCTCACGCGGCAGTATTTTGATGCGGCGGCGACGGCGTATCACGCGGCGCAGTGCTGCCTCAAACGCGGGCTGACGCTGGACAGACTTCGCGAATGCTTTTATTGCGAGGATAACCCCCTCGTCGCGCCGGAGCTTATGCGCCTTTTGATGGATGATTGCGGCTTTGCGATGAACGTGGCGTACAACGTCGTGACCCATTGCTGCGCCGACATTCGCGCAGACGGGATAAACACCGATGACGTTTACCCTCTCCAGCCGCGCACGGCGCATGTGATAAGCCTGTTGCGCTCGGCGGCGGTTTGCCGACTTTCGGTCATGTATGATGCCCGGCGCGCGGAGTTTCGCGCCCCCGGCGGCGCGGTGAAGTGCGGGGAGGAGCTGCGCATGGCATTTCGCGTCCTCGGCGGCGCGGTGAAAACGGCGGAGCTTGTCGTTTACGGCGACGGATACCGCGTTGAGCACCCAATGCAGCGCGAGGGTCGCGACTATGCCGCGCATATCACCGCGCCCGATAAGCCCGCCGCCTTGTGGTATTTTTTCCGCATCGAAACCGAGGACGGGACGCACTGGCTCTGCCCGGATGCAAGTGGATATATCGGCCGCGTTTTCGGCCGCGAAACGGGCGGCTTTCGCCTGACGGTCGCCCTGCCCGAATTTGACACGCCCGCGTGGTTTCGGCGCAGTGTAATGTATCAGATTTTCCCCGACCGCTTCGCCTTTTCCGATGATGACACGGCCAAACGCGGTTTGGAGTATCACCGTGCTCTCGGCCAAACGGCGGAGCTTCACGCGAGCATTGACGAGCCTGTGCGCTATCTCCCTCGCCCCTTTGAGCGCGATTACAGCCCCGATGACTTTTACGGCGGCACTCTCAAAGGCATTGAGAACAAGCTCGATTATCTCAAAGCCCTGGGCGTGACTGTGCTGTACTTAAACCCCATTGTCGAGGCGCGCTCAAACCACCGCTATGACGCCTCGGATTACATGCGCCCCGATCCCATACTCGGCACGAATGAGGACTTTGAAAGCCTGTGCCGCGCCGCGCACGAGCACGGCATACGCATCGTGCTCGACGGCGTGTTTTCTCATACGGGGGCGGACAGTGTTTACTTCAACCGCTATGGAAACTATCCCACCGTCGGCGCATGCCAGGGGGAGGAGTCCGAGTATTATTCATGGTATGATTTCAAGTCCTTTCCCGATGATTATCGCTGCTGGTGGGGCTTTAAGGATCTGCCGGAGGTAGATGAGAATAACGCAAATTGGCAGGATTATATCATCACGGGCGAGAATAGTGTCGTGAAGACTTGGCTTCGACGCGGTGCATCCGGCTGGCGGCTGGATGTCGCCGATGAGCTGCCCGATGAAGCGCTTGCCCTTATTCGCCGCTCGGCAAAGGCGGAAAAGCCCGACGCGCTCATCTTGGGCGAGGTGTGGGAGGACGCGGTCATCAAAGAAAGCTACGGCAAGCGCCGCAACTACGCGCTGGGGTACTCGCTCGACAGTGTGATGAATTACCCGTTCCGCAATGCCGTTCTCGCCTTTGCGCGCGGCCACATCAACGCCTATGCTCTCCGCGATTTCCTCATCTCCCAGCAGATGAATTACCCCAAGCCGCTGTACTATTCGCTGATGAATCTTTTAGGGACGCACGATGTGGACAGACTTCGCACGGCCTTGTGCGTTGACTTCAACATTCGCGACCTCAGCCGCGAACAGCAGCTTCAGCTCAAATTCTCCGATGAGGCGCTTGAACGCGCGCTTATCCTTGAAAGGCTTTGCGCTTTCATTCAGTTTGCCGTGCCCGGTGTGCCGAGCGTTTATTATGGCGACGAGCAAGGCATGTGCGGCGTTTGTGACCCGTTTAACCGCCGGCCGTTCAAGGAGGGCGACGCGGCGCTTTGCAGCCACTATGCCGAGCTTGGCAGCAAGCGCAATTCAGCCCCTGCACTCAGCACCGGCGAGGCCGCTTTCATGGCCGAAAACGCCGATGTTCTCATGATTCTCCGCTATATCACCACCGGCGTTGACGCCCTCGGTGTCCCGGCGGAAAACGGCGTATATCTCGCGGTCATCAACCGCAGTGAGCACGAAACGGCGTTCACAGCCGACTGCGCCGCGGCCGATTGCGGCATGTTCACAGGCGCCGTCCCCGCGCAGTGCGGCAAGCTGTTCAAACTTAAATAAACCACACAAGAAAGGCAGATGAGCGATGAGGGCAAACGAAATATCGTCAAAGCGCGCGGCGTACTATGCCGTCCCCGCACTCTCCGCGCTCATCGCCGGGCTTGCCGCGTATATGTTCGTTTTCACGAACAAGCTTTTGAATCTTGACGAGATTGCCGGGCTATTCGGCAAAGGCGAATCATTGAGCTCCGGCCGCTGGGCACTCGCCTTGACAAGCTATATTTTCCCCGATCTCTCCATGCCGTGGATTAACGGCATGCTCTCGCTCATTATGCTTGTGGCCGCCGCGTGTATAACCGTTCGCGTTTTTGACATTAAAAGCGGCCTTATCCGCGCGCTGCTTGCCGCGCTCATGGTCGTTTTCCCCTCGCAGATTGTCACGTTCAGCTATATGTTCACCTGCGCGCCCTATGCGCTGGCTCTGCTGCTTGCGGTGCTGTCGCTCTATTTCGTCCTTTGCACCGAGGGCAAGCCCCGCTTTGCCGTGGCGGCGTCGCTGCTTGCGTTCTCGCTGGGGATTTATCAGGCGTATCTCGCCGTCCCGGCAAGCTTTTGCGTGGTTTATCTCATCAAGCTCACCTTAAACGGTGAGCGCAGTGTGCGCGAGATTATCCGCACGGGGCTTGAATCCCTTGCGTATCTCGCCCTCGCCCTCGCGCTCTACTATGTTGTAAACAAGCTCGCCATGGCCATCACGCACACGGAGTATAATTCCTATGCCGATGCTAGCTTTCAAACGGACGCCGAGTCCGTGCTTTTCGGCATCCGCGTGGCGTTCACGGCGTTTTTGGGTTATTTTTATCGCGGATATTATCACCTCGTCGCAACGCCCTTTTCCGCCGTGCTGCACTTTTTGTGCATGGCGCTGGTGGGGTATGAGCTTGTCGCGTATATGCTCCGTGAGCATGATAAGGTGCGCACGGCGCTGCTTATTTTGCTGTTGATTCTCGTGCCGCTGAGCGTCAATTGCCTTTACATCGTCTCTGCCCAGCGCCACACTCTCATGCTTTATAGCTTTGTGGCGGTGTATGTTCTTGCGTGTATTGTCTGCGAAAGCCTTATGGCGGCGCGCCATCACGCTGCGCGCGACGCGGTATGCCTTGCTATGGCTGCCATATCGCTTTGCAATGTTTTTTACGCAAACCGCCTTTATCTCAAAATGAAGCTCGAATACGAAAACGCTTACGCGTTTTATTCAACCCTTACCTCGCGCATCAAGGAAACGCCCGGCTACGGCGAGGACACAATGGTGTTCATCACGGGCGACGCGCACGAGCTGCTGCATGAATCCGATGAAGTTGACACCTCGGATCTCGTCGGCATAATGGAAGGGCTGATAAATGTTTATAGCCGCAGTGATTTTCTCACCTATTATGCGGGCTTTGCCCCGCCCACCTTTGATTGGGCGCAGTGGGATGCCTCCGGCGCCGCCGCCGAGGTCGACGACATGCCCATTTACCCCTACGACGGCTCGGTAAAGAAGCTCGGCGATTTCATCATTGTGAAATTGGGATAAAACGAACAGGGAAGTGAAGCTTATGAAAAGCGCAAAAGAGAATATCCTTTCCCTCGCGCGGGAATATAAGCTTGCTTTCATTTTCGGCGTTGTTTTCGGCCTCGTGGCGCATGCAAGCGCCATGACGAACAAGTTCATCAATCAAGATGAGCTGGAATATCTTTTTGCCAAGGGCGCGACGATTGATTCCGGCAGATGGTTTTTGCACCTGACGAGCGCGCTTTTCCCCGATGTGTCAATGCCGTGGATTAACGGCGTTATTGCGCTTGTGTTGTTGAGCGCGGCATGCTGCGTCATCGTCCGCACTTTTGAGATTAAAAGCCGTGTTCTCCAAGCGCTTCTTGCCGCCGTCATCGTCACCTTTCCCGCCGAGGCGCTCACTCTGACCTATATGTTCACTGCCGCACCTTACGCGCTCGGCTTTTTTCTCTTTGCGCTCAGTGTCTATGAACTGACGCGCGGCGGCAAGGGGCGCGCGGCGCTCAGCGCGCTCATGTTCTGCCTCGCCTGCGCCATATATCAGGCGTATCTCTCCCTCGCGGCAAGTCTTTTTGTCGTGTACATTATAAAATAGCTTATAAATCGTGAATGGTCGGCGAAAGAGGGGATAGTGTTCGGCGTAAAAGCCCTTGCTGTCATGCTTGCGGGGCTGGCGGTCTATTTTGCCGTCAACAAGCTCGTCCTTGCCGCGACGGCGACGCAATATAATGACTACGCCGCCGATTTGCTGGATCAAAAAATCACTCCCGCAACCGTTATCAAGCTTATAAAAACCGCGTATCTCTCGTTTTTATATTTCTTTCGTCACAGTTATTTGCAGTATATTCCCACGCGCACGGCTCAGCTTGCAAACCTCGTGCTTTTTGCGGCGGTTTTCGTGTGCCTACTCCGGTGCTTTATAAAAGAACGTGACCTTGCAAGAAAGCTCCTTTGGTTGGCTCTTCTTTTGCTTTTGCCGCTTGCCGTCAACTGCATTCTCATATTTTCGTTCATTCACGCCGTTATGCTCTACGGGTTTGTCGGCATCTATGTCCTTGCCGCGGCGGTGCTGGATGGGGAACACGCCAGAATGGGGCGGCTTTGCTTGCACGATGTGGGTGCGCTGTGCTTGGCCGTCATCGTGATGTGCAATCTTGTTTATTCAAACAAGGTTTTTCTCAAGCAAAAGCTTGTTTATGAAGAAACCTACGGCTTTTATTCCGCGCTTATCTCGCGCATAAAGCAGCTGCCCGATTATTCCGATGATGACAAAATCGCCCTCCTCGGCGATGGGAGCGAGCAGGTGCACAAGGCGTCCGAGATTGACACCAAGGGTCTCATCGCCGTGGGGGATGAGCTGGTCTCGGCATACAGCCGCGATAAGCTGTTGAAATATTACATGGGGTTTGAAAACAACGTCGTTGACGAAGCCGAGCTTACGCAAGAGCAGCTTTCAACGGCCGCGTCCATGCCGCGTTATCCCGCCGACGGCGGCATAACACGCGATGACGGAGTCGTCATCGTCCGCCTTGATTGGTAGAAATAAAGATTCTGGGGAAAGCTTATGAGCACGAAATTGAACGGAAAATCGAATGGCTTCGGCCGTCTCTGCGCGCGCGGCGTGCTTGCGCTTACCCTGCTTTTTATGGCGTTTTTGCTGCCAATGTCGCTCATTCGCACCACCGGCATGAGCACCGGCGGCGTTGGCGGCGAGATTGTCACGTTTAATTATGACAATTTCTTTCTCAACATCATTGTCCTTGTGATCTGCACCGCGACGGTTTATATTCTCCGCCGCGTCCTCTCCGGCATTCCGGCCGCGCGCGTCACTGCGGTTATGGCGCTGTGGCTTGCCGCACTTGGCATTTTGTTCGCTCTCTCCGCGAAGCTCCAGCCCTCCGAGGATTCTTATGCCATCACCTTTTTCGCCCGTCAGGCTGCCAAGGGTGACTTGAGCTATTATAATGATTATTTCAAAAACTTTCCGTATCAGCTCGGCTTTGCGTTGTATGAAGAACTATTCTTCCGCGCATTTGCGCGCGTGCTGCCCAATGCGCCGGAGGGCTTTTCGTCGCTTGCCCTGCAAGCGCTCAACGCGATTTATCTTGCCCTCGGCTGCGTTTGCACGGTCAGATGTGCGCATTATATCTTCAAAAGCGAAGACATTGAACGCATCACGGCGGTGCTGTTTATGTTCTTCCTGCCGGGCATATTGTTTTCAACGTATATGTACGGCTTTATTCCAGGCTTTGCCGCGTCAAGTGCGGGCATGTTGGCCTTTCTGCGCTTTTCAGAGCGCGGCAAAATCATCGACGGCGTTCTCTGTGCCGTGTTTTTGGCGCTTGCAGTCATTTTGAAGCTCAATTGCATGGTGATTTTCATCGCGATTATGATAATTTGGCTTCTCACGTTCATCAAAAAGCCGACTGTCAAATCTGCGTTTTTGCTCCTTTTCACGGCGGCGTTTGTGCTATCTTGCAAAAGCTTGCCGCAGCGCATTTATGAGCAGCGCATGGAGCTTTCCTTCGGCGACGGTGTGCCGCAGGTGTGCTGGATGGCCATGGGCGTGAGCGAGGGCAAAAGCTGCTCAGGCTGGTATGACCGCGTTTACACCACCGACCTTTATGCCGACGAGAATTACGACCGCGCCGCCACATCCGAAAAGGCGCGCGAGGTCATTTCCGCGCGATTTAAATACTTCAAGTCCGCCCCGCGCGAGGGTCAGCGCTTTTTCTCGCGCAAGCTGTTGAGCCAGTGGAACGAGCCGACCTATCAAGGCTTGTGGACAAATCAGGTGCGCAAAAGCTACAGCGAGTCGGGCATGGTGCACCGCTTGATTTGCCAAACCTTTGCCCGCCGCTTGACGCAATTGATGAACTATTACCAGCAGCTTGTATTCTTCGGCTTCACGCTGGGGCTCCTGCTTCTTCTCCGACGGGGTGACGTCAAGGCGGCGCTCTTGCCGCTCGTCATTCTCGGCGGCCTGATTTACCACCTGTTTTTTGAGGCAAAGTCCCAGTACGCCTTGGTTTATGTGATGCTCATGGTGCCCGTCGCGGCATACGGATTCATCCGCCTTTCCCGATTCTTTGCACGAAGGAGTGATGGCAATGCAAAATAAAAGCGCGACGCCGCTTGAAATGTTCCTTTCGCGCGCATGGCGCGCCACGGCGCGTGACCGCGTCCCGTTCCTTGCCGCGCTCATTTTCGGCCTCGCGGCGCACACCTTTGCTTTCACGAACAAGCTCGTCAATGCCGACGAAATTGAATCACTTTTCGGCAAGGGTGCAACCATAACCTCCGGCCGTTGGGGCCTGGAGGCGGTCAAGATCCTTTTCCCGGATTACTCAATGCCGTGGCTTTATGGGCTTGTTAGCCTCGTTCTCCTCGCTGTTTCCGTTTGCCTCATAGTGCGCCTTTTTGACATCAAAGGCGGGCTTATCTCGGTGCTCCTTGCCGGGATGATAACTGCTTTCCCCTCGCAAACGGGTACATTTTGCTTCATGTTCACAAGCTCGGCGTATGCTCTCTCTTTTCTTTTTGCCGTTCTCGCGGTGTTTCTTTTCTGCCGTGGCGGCTGGAAAAACGCCGCCCTCGCCTCGCTTTTCATGGTGCTATCTCTGGGGATATATCAATC
Source organism: uncultured Oscillospiraceae bacterium (assembly GCA_964644305.1). Taxonomy (GTDB): domain Bacteria; phylum Bacillota; class Clostridia; order Oscillospirales; family Oscillospiraceae; genus Limivicinus. The sequence continues at coordinate 29,198 of CAZXVA010000004.1, read as the reverse complement.
CTATATCGCCCTCGCGGCAAGCCTCCTTCTGCTCTATGCGCTCAAGCTCTGTCTGGATGGTGAGTGCGATTTCAAGTCCGTCATCCTGTTTTGCGTTAAAGCGCTTGGATTGCTTGTGGTCTCGCTCGCGTTTTATGCGCTCGTCACGCTTGCCGTTTTCAAGCTCACCGGCGCGGAGTTTAACACTTACGTCCGCGAAAATGCCGCCGCTTCCGGTTTGCTTGGCCGGGTGCGCACGGCCTATGACTTCTTTGTCTATTACCTCACATATCGCGAGTATGCCCTCATAACGAGCGAGGCTTCGCGCATTGCGCACATTGCGCTGTTTGCGCTGTGCTTTGTCGGCGCGGTCTGCGCCGCCGTCAAAAGCGCCCGCGTCGGGCGTATCGGCGTCGGAGTCCTCATTGTGGCGATTGTCCTCATGCTGCCGCTTGCCGTCAACTGCATGTTCCTTGCAATGGGAAAAGAGTCCATCCACACGCTGGTCATTTATAGCTTTGTTGCCTTTTATGTGCTCACCGCGATGCTTTTGCAGCGTGTTTTTGACGGCGAAGCCGTGGCAAAACGCGCCGCGCGCGACGTGATTTATGCCGCGCTCACCATCGCGCTTGCGAGCAATGTGTATTTTGCAAACGAGGTCTATCTTGAAATGTACCTCGAATATGAAAACGCATATTCGTTTTATTCCATTCTCCTTGCGCGCGCGGAGAATACAGACGGCTTTGACGATGCGAAAAAGCTCGCCATAATCGGCCATCAGGATAATGCCGTCACCACGCGCCCGGAAATCGACCTCGGTTATATCACCGGGCCGAGCCGCGATCTCATCAACATCTATTCGCGCGAAAACTTTATCCGCCGCTATCTCGGCAGTGAAATTCCCCTCGCAACGCAGGCCGAGCTTGACGCGCTTGCGGCAAGCGCGGACTTTGCCGAGATGAACGAATATCCATATTACGGCTCGATTAAAATCATTGACGACTATGTTGTCGTCAAGCTCGGCTGAGGAGGGGAGTGCAATGAAAAAATCCGATTCTCTTTTTGAACGCGCCGCCCTCGCTCTCGCTGCCTTGGCGCGGCGTTATGCCCTGCCCATTGCGTCCACATTCGTTTTCGGCTTTCTTGCGCACACCTTTGCTTTCACCAACAAGCTCCTCAATGCCGACGAAACAGCCGCGCTCTTTTCCAAGGGGGCAACTGTGACCTCCGGCCGCTGGGGGCTGGAAGTGACGAAGCTGCTGTTCCCGGACGTGTCAATGCCGTGGATTTATGGTTGCCTCACGCTTTTGCTCATCGCGGCGACGGTGTGCGTCATCGTCGAATGCTTCAAGCTCAAAAGCCACGCTTCGCAGATTCTGATAAGCGGCGCGTTTGCGGCCTTTCCCGCGCTCACGGGCAATATCTGCTATATGTTCACCAGCGCGTCTTACGCCTTGGCGATATTCCTCGCCGTTCTCGCGGTGTATCTTTTCACGCGCGGCGATAAGTGCCGTGCCGCCGTCGGGTGCGTCGTTTTGGCATTCTCCCTCGGCATTTATCAGGCGTATATCGCCCTCGCGGCAAGCCTTTGCGTCGTGCTTTTGGTTCAGTCGCTCATGCGCGATACTGCCGACGCAAAGTCCGTTCTGCGCGCGGCCTTGCGATATTTCCTGCTCCTCGCCCTTGCCCTTGCGCTCTATTATGCCGTCACTCTCATCGTCGAGTTCGCGATGGACACGGGTTATCAGGAATATGAGGTCACCACCGAGCTTAACCCCTTGCTCGGGCTTTTGACGGCGTATACGTCTTTCTTCGGCATTTTCGTCGGCGGGAACTTCGGCCTTGTCACCTCCGGCGCGGCGATGGCGGCGCATTTGCTGTGCGCGCTTGTTATCATTGTTGCAGTTGCGTCCTCGCTTTTGCGCAATAAGGACGCAAAGCGCGCCGCGCTCATGCTTTTGCTCCTCGTGCTGTATCCGCTCAGCGTCAACTGCATGTATCTCATCGCGTCGTCCGACATCATCCACACCCTTGTGCTTTTCAGCTTCGTGTCGTTTTACGTGCTCGCACTTGTGGTCGCAGAAACGCTGACTCGTCGCGGCCTGCGCGCGCTGTGCGCCGCTGCTGTTGCGCTCATCATCGCCTCAAACGTGTATTTTGCCAACAAGGTATATCTCAAAATGTATCTTGAATACGAAAACGCTTACACCTTTTATAATTCCCTCATGGCCGAGGTCATGGACAACCCCGATTTCAACCTGTTCACAGTCGTTGACCTCGTCGGCAATGCAGAAAGCGGCCTGACGCACTTTGACGATGAGATTGACACCTCGGAGTTCACCGGCGTGAATGAGGATTTGGTCAACACCTATACCCGCGTCAGCTTCATCAAGTATTACCTCGGCCTCGACCTGTATATGTACCGCGAGGACACCATTCTCCGCTGTGATTGGTACAAGGAAATGCCCTGTTACCCCGACGACGGGTCGATTAAATACCTGCCGGATGAAAACCGCATTGTCGTCAAACTCAGCTGACAAGAAAGGAAAGATTATGGCCAAAAAAGTTTTGATTCTCTCCGCAAGCCCCCGCAATGGCGGCAATTCAGACCTTCTTTGTGATGAGTTCGCGCGCGGCACGCAAGAGGCCGGAAACACCGTTGAAAAGCTCCGCGTCTGCGAATATAAAATCGCGCCTTGCCGCGGCTGTTATTATTGTCGCGACCACGGCGGCGAATGCGTCCACAAAGACGACATGGCCGCCGTTCTTCAAAAGATGATTGACGCCGAGGTCATAGTGCTGGCAAGCCCCGTGTACTTTTATTCTGTCAATGCTCAGCTCAAAGCTCTCATTGACCGCACTGTTGCCCGCTGGCTCGAAGTGCACGACAAGGAGTTTTATTACATCGTCACCATGGAGGACGATGACCCCGCCGCCGGTGAAACCGCCGTCAACTGCATGCGCGGTTACGCCGACTGCGTTGAGGGAGCACTCGAAAAAGGCGTCCTCATCGCCTCCAATGTCTATGAATCCGGCAAAGTCAAGGGCACGGAGTACATGAACCAAGCTTACGAAATGGGTAAAAGCGTGAATTAAAGCTGCCACACAGGATGCAACCTCACCGCGGATTAACACATAAGCGTGAAATATCACGACAATTATCAGCCTTTTGTCATAATTTCATATTGAACATTCCATATAAATGTGATATATTATTAACAACGTGGCATAGCCACAAATATACACATACTCGGAAAGGGGAAAAATATGGCGAAATATGACATAGTTGTCGTGGGCGCGGGCAACGCCGGTCTGTCTGCGGCACTGCAATGTCAATTGGCGGGGAAGAAGACCCTGCTGATTGAGCAGCACAATCTGCCCGGTGGCGCGGCGACAAGCTTCCGCAGAGGGCGCTTTGAGATTGAGCCGTCACTGCATGAGCTGTGCGATTTCGGCCCGGCGGACAATCCCGGCGACGTGCGCACCATGCTCGACGCTTACGGAGTCAAGCTCGATTGGGTCGAAGTGCCCGACTGCTACCGCGCAATAAGCGTGTTCAGAGACGGCGAAAAGATGGATGTCACCATGCCCGCCGGTATCGACGCGTACATCGACGCGATGGAGAAATACGTCCCCGGCTCAAAGCCCAAAATGCAAGAGCTTTTTGAGCTTTTCCAAGAGGTTTTGGACGGCATTGCGTACATCACGGCATCCAAAGGCCATGCCGATTCCAAGGTGCTTCAGGAGAAGTACCCCAACATGCTGCGCACCGGCGCATACTCCACGCAAAAGGTGTTTGACGCGCTGAAGCTGCCCAAGAGGTGTCAAGACATTTTGTCAATCTATTGGTCTTACCTCGGCGTCGACATGGAGCACCTTGCATTCATTCACTATGCCGCGATGGTGCACAAATACGTCAGCCGTGGCGCGTATATGCCCAAGCACACCTCGCACGAGCTGGCAACTGCCATGGTTGAGCGTTTCCGCGAGCTTGGCGGCGACGTGTGGTTCAACTGCCGCGCGGAAGAGTTCCTTTTCAACGGCGACCGCCTTTGCGGCGTGAAAACCAACATGGGCACGATCGACTGCGATTATGTCCTTGCCAACATCAACCCCGATATCATTTACGGCAAGATGATGCCCAAAGAGCTCATCCCCGAACGCGAGAAAAAGCTGTCCACCGCGCGCGGCAAGCGCTTCGGCGGGCGCATGTACACGGCGTACTTCTGCTGTGACAAGAGCGTGGAGGAGCTGGGCATAAAGGATTACAGCATATTCCTCTCCGGTACGTCCGACTCTGCCAAGGAGTATCAAAACATACTCAACGGCATGGAAACCAACGATTATTCCATCTTCCTCTGCTATAACATCGCAAATCCCGACTTCTCGCCGAAGGGCACATGCGTCTGCTCTTTCACGACGTTCGGCTCCCCCAAGGATTGGGACACGCTTGACGAGAAGGATTACTTCAAGTTCAAGACCGACGGCGCGAAGAAGTTCCTCAAGAGCCTGAAAGAAAAGGCCGGAATAGACCTCACCGGGCACATTGAGGAAATGGCCATTGCCTCGCCTTTGACCTTCGCGCGTTATCTCAACGCCCCCGAAGGCGCGGTTTACGGCTATGAAACCACTGACTGGGACGGCATGATGGCGCGAATGATGATGATTGCCCCCGACTATCCGATAAAGGGACTGCGCCCCATCGGCGCGGCAGGCCCGCGCGGCGACGGCTATTCCGCCGCGATGATATGCGGTCAGCTCATGGCAAACTATGCAATCAAAGATCTTAAAGAAGAGGGAGGTAACAAGTAATGGCACTCAACGTCAAGGTCGGGCTTATCGGCAAGTTCGATATGCTGAAGTTCAAAAACATGTCCAAGGTGCGCGAGAAAGCCATTCAGGCCGCCCCCGCCGCCGAGATTAAAGGTGATTTTCCCATCAACATCAAGGCGAAAAAGCTCCACCCGGATTATCAAAAGCTCGTCATCGCCGAGATAATCGACCACGCGGGCGCAAACGCCAAGACTTATGTCTTCAAGCGCGCCGACGGTGAGCCATTCCCGTTTTTCCGCGCGGGGCAGTATATTTCCCTCAAGCTCCCGCTGGATGGCAGCTTCATCACGCGCGCATATTCCCTGTGCTATTCCCCCTTGGAGGCACTCAAGGGCACGGCCGCGATCACAATTCGCGCCAATCCCGGCGGCTTTGCCGCCGACAAGCTGCTTGCCGCGCTGAAAGTCGGCGATGAGGTTCTCGCCTCTGACCCGCAGGGCTTTTTCTACTATGAGGATCTGCGCGACGCGAAAACCGTTATCGGCCTTGCCGGCGGTTCGGGCATAACTCCGTTTCTCTCGATGGCTTACGCCATTCGGGACGGTGTTGAGGATTTTGACTTGACGCTCTTGTTCGGCTCGCGCGATGAGGAGAACATCCTTTTCAAGAAAGAGCTTGACGAAATTGCCGCTGCTTGCCCGCGCTTCAAGGTGGTGCACGTGCTGTCCGACGAGGAGAAGCCCGGCTATGAGCATGGCTTCATCACCGCCGACCTTATCAAAAAATACGCCCCGGCAGAAGGGGAGTACTCCGTGTTCCTCTGCGGCTCGGAGGGAATGTACCGCTTCCTCAAGCCCGAAATCGAAAAGCTTGGTCTGCCGGAAAGACTATTCCGCCGCAAGATGATCGACGTGACCAAGACCCCGTGGGAATGCGACGGTTATCCGCAGGAATGCCGCGACAAGGTTTTCAAACTGACTGTGCGTCAGGGCGCGAATGAATATGTCATTGACGCCGCGGCGAACGAAACTGTTCTCACAGCCATTGAGCGCGCGGGCATCAAAGCCCCGTCGCGCTGCCGCAGTGGTGAGTGCGGCTGGTGCCGCTCGCGTATGATTTCCGGCTCTGTGTTCATTCCGGAGGAGAACGAGTTGCGCCGCTGGGCGGACAAGGAGTATAATTACATTCACCCCTGCTCCAGCTTCCCCACGGCGGACATCGTCCTCGAAGTCCCCGGCGAGTTTTATTGATTTTCACACTAACAGCAAGAAGAGCGCCCGCATGGGCGCTCTTCTTATACTATAACGTTAGACTGTTTTCATAAAAGCTGGCCGGGGAGGGTCAGTTTTTCTTTGGGCGGGAAAAGCTTGTCAAACTCCTCGGCTTCGTTTTCATCGACAAAATACCCTTGCGGTGTGGAATATTCGCCTGTTACACCGTCGAGATTGCCCGGGGTCAGCTCGCGGCAAAGGAAGAATGAAGCGTCCTCACCCTCCGACAAGCCGCGGTATCATATGCCGAGTTTGGATGCAAAGCCAAAGCCACTTTTGCCGTAAAAGTCGCACTGCACGCACGAAAATGTTCTGCCCGATGAGCTGCCTGTCTTTTTCCATGACAAAGTTCCACTCCGGCACGAACGCGGCGTCATTACGCAGACAGTGAAGCACGTAGTGCTCCAAGCATCCGGGGCGATAAACGTTCCAAAACGCCTTGCGCACGAGGTTTTCGACCTCGCGCTGTTCATCGGCGCGCTCGTTTCTTATAATACAGCCTTTCATCCATAATAATGCGTCTTTAATCGTTAATTCGATAATTCGTTTTTAATTCTCTCGGCGGAATTGTCAATGCAAGCGTCGGCAATGGCGAGGACGGACGCCCTGTCTTGCGCCGTGTCATACATGGTGTAGGCCAAGAACATCGGCGCATAAAACTCCGATGCCTTGACGGCAGAGTCCTTAATGCCCATTGCGGTGAACACGTCCGTCATGTACCCGACAGGGCCGTCGGCGATATACTGGCGGTATAGCCGCGACTGCTCTGCATTGCAATATTGCTCCAACGTAAGCATACGGCGAAAAGCCGAGGCGAACGGGTTCTCCGTCCAATAGCGCAGCATGGCCTTTGCGTAGATGACAGTGTTTTCAAGCTCTGTCCCGGCGTAATTCTCCGGCATATCCGCCGCAGCACCCGTCGGCATGGCCATGCTCTCCGACTGCACGGCGTCCAAACGCTCCATTTCCGAGATAATCGAGTCAAAAATGGCGCGTTTGTTCTCAAAATGTTTGTAAAGCGAGCTTTTTGTCATACCCAGCTCACCGGCGATATCGCTGACCGACACCGCTTCATATCCCTTTTGCGCAAACAGCGCAAGCGCCGTCAGCAATATTCTTTCTTTTGTCGCTTTCATATACCTCTCCAAACAGCAAAGCGAACGTTCGTTCGCTAAAATTGCATTATAGGGAACGAACGTTCGCTTGTCAAGGTCTTTCTATAAAAAAGTTCAGCGATTCGCATTTGAATCGCTGAACTTTAATGTAGTTAGCGCTTAATTATCATTCCTCAATGGGGTAGACGCACAGCTCAACGTCGCTCTTGGGGAAGGAGACACAGGGGTGAATCCAGCCGAACTTGGCGTCGGCAAGGCGGCGTCCGTCTGCGTCTTCGGGGATGTAAACATCGCCGCTGACGAGCTTGGAGTGGCACCAGCCGCACTCGCCGCTGCGGCAGTGAGACGGGGCTTTTATGCCCGCGCGCTCCATCGCCCAAAGCAGGGATTCCTCGCCGAAGCAGGGGACAGTCTGCTTCTCGCCGCGAATGTCAACCGTCAGCTTGAACTCTTTGCCCTTGGCCTCGGTGGGGAAGTCGGCATTGTTTGCCGCGCCCAGATAGTCGCCGGACATCTCCATGCGATAGCGGCGCTTGGGCAGACCGAGCTTGACCATTTCGCCCTCTTCAAAGGTGTACATGGCCTTCGGGCCGCACATGAACACGGAGTAGTCGCCGTCGGGGGCGTATTTCTTGATGAGCTCGGCGGTGATGAAGCCGTGCTCGTAACCGGCCTTTTCCTCGTGGGAGAGGATGTGAACAACCTTCACGCGGCCATTCGAGCGCGCGGCAACGGCCTCAATCTCGTCCTTGAGGAGAATGCCGTCGGCAGTGCGGCTGCCGTAAAGGATGGTCATGTCGAAGTCCTCGATGCCGTCGGCAATGGCGGCGGCCATGGAGTAAAACGGGGTGATGCCCGAACCGCCGGCGATGGCGATGACGTGCTTTGCGTCACGCAGATTCTGATAATAGAAATCGCCGAGAGGGCCGCTTATATCAACCTCGTCGCCCTCTTTCCAAGTGGTGAGAATGTGCTTGGATGCATAAGAGGGGTTGGTGAGCTTGATGGTGAGGGTGTAGCTGGTGTTGTCAGCGCCGAGGGCATCTTTGGGGTTGGAGCGGATGGTGTAGGGCTTGTTGACGAGTGCGCCGTCAATGTTCAGCGACACGGAAACATACTGGCTTGCGCGGAAGTATGCCATCTCGGTCGTGCCCTTTTCGGTGTTGGGGACGAGCGTGAAGCTCTTGGCGTCGCCATGGTCGACGACCTTGGCAATCTTGACGTGCTGAACCGAGGGGTGCAGCTTCTTTGCGAGAACGTTGGCGTTGAAAACGGACTGGGGAATGGTCGCGGGGGCGGCCTCAATGTTTTTGAGTCTCGTTTTCACCTCGCCGAGAAAGGGGAACGGGGTCAGCCCCTTGAGACCTTTTCTGGAATAATTGTATTTGCCCATCTTATTTGCCCTCCTTCATGTCCTCAAGCATGTATCTGGCCTGCTCAGAGCCGGACAGGTACGCCTGAGAGTAGCCGTCCATCTGCGTGCCGTGGCCGCCGACAAAGCGCAGACCCTTGATGTTGTAGTCTTCGTGGTGGCCGCACTGTACGCGCGGGAACATGCCGTCCCACGTTGCGGGGAGATAGCCGTAAACATCGCCGCGCGGAGTGCCGAGATAGCGCGCCCAGGTGACGGGGGAGGCGACGACGATCTCTTCAATGTGGCTTTGCAGGTCGCAGCCGGTCACTTCCTCATAGCGCTCGACGGATTCGCGCGCCACGCGGTCTTTGATCTTGAAGTATTCTTCTTCGGTGACATCCTTGAACGGGTCGCCGGTGTAGAACTTACTGAGCTGGAGGAACGCGCGTCCCTTGCCCGCCGCATCGGGGAGAGCGTTGGTGAGCACGGTGCAGGTGATGTCCTTGTGCGTGTCGAGAGAGTCGGACGCGAGGAACTGCTCGTGGTTGTCGGGGTTATAGCGCATGAAGGTGTCGTAGTTCTTCAGCCCGATTTCCTCGGCAGACGCGTCGAGACCGAGGTAGATGGTGAACGCGGCCTGAGCCAATCTCTGCGCGTTCATCTTTTTCTTTTCATACTCCGGAACCTCGTTCTTGTCCACCATGCGGTCATAAACCACATGCGGCATGAGGTTGGAGATGACGTAGGAGCAGGGGATGTACTTGCCGCCGGCAAGCAGAACGCCCTTGACCTCGCCGCCGCGAATGTCGATTTTTTCAACGGTGGTGTTGTACCAAATGTCGCCGCCGAGCTCGCGGATCTTTGCGTCGAACGCGAGGGAGATTTCGTGCGAGCGGTTCTTTGCAAACCAGGGGAGCTGCGTGAGGTAAACATAGGTCATGAAAACGTAGGGGGCGAAGCTCATCTCGGTGGAGTCTGCCGCGACATAAGTCCAGTAAGACTCGAAAATCTGACGCGCCTTGTCGGGCACGCCGATCTTGCGCAGCATTTCATCACACGGCTGGGGCACGAGGCACATCAGGTCATAGTACTTGAGCATCATTTCGACCTTTTCCAGTCCCTCCGGCTCGTTGTTGTGCTCGGAGAGCCATTCAACGCCGTCCACCAGCATGCGGCCGAGCTCCATCACGGTGGTCATGGACTCGCGGCTGCCGGGCACGGCGCGCTCCATCTCGTCGATGAACGCCTGAACGCCCGCCGGCATTGCGACATTGAAGCCGCCCTCGTCGGTGGCGATGGAGGCGAAGCTTTCGTTCGCGCTGCACCATTCAACGTCCAGTCCGTAATGATCCTCCAAGAGCTGGCGCACAGCGCCGCGCTTGCCCTCACCCTCGCCGGTGCCCATCTGGCACATCTCATGCAGGGTGGCCTCAAATTCATAGTTGCCGCGCACGAAGCTCGTGGCGCAGCCGCCGGGCAGATTATGCTTTTCCAGCACAAGCACCTTTTTCCCGGCCTTGGCGAGATAGGTCGCGGCGGACAGACCGCCGTTTCCCGCGCCTACAACGATCACGTCGTATTTTTGCATAATACATCCTCCGTTTTTATGTTCTGTGGGTCGTGGGATTGCTTCTGTGGTATAGCCACGTATATTTTACCCCATTTTTTTCACAAGTGCAAGAGGCGATTGTTATTTTATCGACAAAATTGTCATTCCCATTTTGTGCAACATGGATAAGTTTTTAACCCAGTGGCTAGGTTTTGATAACCACACTTGATTTTGGACGATTTATGTTGTAAAATACGATATAAAAACCGACACACGGGGGACACGCCGCATTATGCAAGGCACAGACAGCAAGAATCTCAAAGCAAGCTTCATTGAAAGCATCAAAACGAAAATCCTCTCCGGCGAGTTGAAGCCCGGAGACCGCCTCCCGCCCGAACGCGAGCTGGCACTTCAAGTGGGCATGAGCCGCGGCTCTGTCAATCAGGGCATACTCGACCTTGAACGCATGGGCTTTCTGCGCATCATCCCTCGCAAGGGGACGTTCGTGGCCGAATACGTCAAAAACGCCACGCCGGAGACCCTGTCCGCAATAATGAGCTATGATTCGGCCTATATCGACGAGGCGCTTTTCCGCGATTTCATGGAGCTGCGCATATTGATTGAGCGCGAGTGCACGCGCCTTGCGTGTCTGCACCCGACGCCCGACACAATGAAAACCCTCCGCGCGCACACCGACGCGATTTACGCCGCCGATGATGACAAGACTGCCGAGGCCGTTTATCTTTATCACGAGTGCCTTACGGAGATAAGCGGCAACAAGGCGTATGCCATGGTGTACAAAAGCTTTGAAATAATGCTCAGAACGCTGATAAAAGAGCACTATTCAAACCACACGGAGCTCTCCGCCTGCCTCCCCAAGTTTGAACAGCTCACCGACGCCATCATCCGCCGCGACGCAATAGAAGCCGACCACTGCATCCTACAAATCCTCGACCAAGCCCTCGATTATCTGAACAATCATCTGAAGATAAAATATAAAAAAACCGCTCAGTAATGAGCGGTTTATGCGAAAAGCGCTAACAAATCCTGCAGGTTAGTGAACGTTTGAAATGATTTGACATAGCAAAGGCGGGCGGCAGGTTGCCGCCCCTACAAAAGGATTTCAAAGAAACTCGTCTGTTTCGAGTGCTACATGACAGAGGATGTACAGATGAACGTGAAAACGTGTGCGGCAATTTTATCATGAGAAAAATGGGTAATAATTAGGGAAGAGACATAGGTTACAGTGTCCATATACGACGCTATAACTACCGCAAGAACGTTAAATCACCGCATCACAAACAACATACAAATTATGTTAAACGCCGCAGGGGCGGCAATTTGCCGCCCGCCTGCGCCGCGCCAATTATTCCATCAATTGTACAATAGAAATCTCAATGTAAATGCTATAAATGAATTACATACTCGCAAACAAATCAGATTAAAAGAATATGATTACTCAAACAACGGGTGTTATTTTGTGACGATATGCACCAAAAAGCAGAACCCATTTTCTATGGGAAACAACTGCGGCGGGTAATATACATCCCATGGATTGTGACTTCCATGCCTCGTTATCCGACTACGGCGCAATTGTTGAGAAAGCAATAAATGTTATCCCCATTCATTACCCGTATGTAACCATTGATAAATACGTCATCATGCCCGACCATATCCACTTACTTTTAACTTTTTCGCAATGTGATGACAACGGAAATATTATTGACATGCACAACTTCTCATTATCAACGATTATTGGCCAGTTAAAACGAACCGTTTCCATGAAAACAGGTATTTCTCTGTGGTAAAAATCTTATTACGAACATATCATCAGAAATGAACAAGATTATCTGCAAACCTATGAATACATTCAGAATAATCCTTTGAAACACAAGGACATTTACGTGTCTGACCTCAATTAAAACCAACAGCGGTATAAACCACGCACCCGTGGTTTATACCGCTGTTTTTCTATTATACTTACCCTATTTTCTCACCGGTTTCGTTCACTATATACAGCTCGTCGCCGACGGTGATGGTGCCGCCTTGGAGGACGCGGGTGAACACGCCTTCGTGGGGCATTATGCATTCGCCCATCTTTTTGAATATTTCGCAATGGCTGTGGCACTCTTTGCCGATTTGCGTCAGCTCCAGCAGCACCTCGCCGCAGCGAAAACGTGTCCCGACCGGCAGAGCCTTGAAGTCATATCCCTCGACGACAAGGTTTTCGCCGAATGCGCCGGGGATTACGTTCGCCCCGCGCTTGTTGAACTCGTCTATTTTCTCTGCGCTCAACAGGCTGACCTGGCGGTGCCATTTCCCGGCGTGAGCGTCGCCGTCAATGCCCCAGTCGGCGGTGAAGTGCGCGGTTTTCACGTCCGCTTTCTGTGTGCCCTTGCGCTCGCTTGTGCACACGGCAAGAACTTTTCCCATTATGCTATCCTCCTATTTGGCTCATTGTGTGCTTTTCGGTGATGTTTTGCACTGCGTCAAAGCAGTGCGCGCGCGGCTTTGAATATATGGCCGCCTCAAGCGCCGCTTTCAGCGCCGCATCGTCCGCCCCCGCGCGCAAGAGGGCGCGCAGGTCGGTGCTCTCGCCGTAGCAGAGACAGGGCTTCAGCCGCCCCGCGCTCGTCAGGCGCACGCGGTTGCAGGTGGCACAGAACTTGTGGCTGACGGCGTCGATGAAGCCGATTTTGCCCGTCAGCTCCTCGCACTCATAATAATGCGCCGGGCCGTTGCCGCGCACGGCGTGGCTTTCCGTCAGTCCCGGCCATTTCTCGCGCAGGGTTTTCAAGGCCGCGTCGGGGTCTGCTCTTTTCATGTCTGCGCCGCATCCGATGGGCATAAGCTCAATAAAGCGCACGTCGATATCCCGACTCTCGGCAAGCGACGCGAGGGAAATAAGCTCGGACGAAGTATCATCGAGCAGCACGCAGTTGACCTTGGTTTTCACACCGGCGGCACAGCAGGCGTCAAGCGCGGCGAGCACCGAGTCGAGCGCCGTGCCGGGCGCGCCGGTGATGCGCGCATAGCGCTCCGGCGAGAGGGAGTCCAGGCTGATGTTCACCGCGTCAATGCCCGCCTCAATCAGCGCGGGCAGCAGGGGAGCGAGCATAATGCCGTTTGTCGTCAGCGTTACTTGCTCGACGCCGTTTATCACCTTGATATCCGATATAATCCGGGCGCAGTCGCGCCGCATGAGCGGCTCGCCGCCGGTAATTTTGAATTTTGTGATGCCGAGTGAGGCCGCCGCGCGGCAAATGCGATGAAGCTCTGCGCGCGTCAGCGGTGCGTCGACGGCGGCGGGGCAGCCGCCCTCCGGCATACAGTAACGGCAGCGGAGATTGCATGCGTCGGTGATGGAAATGCGCATGTAATCTATACTGCGGTTGAATTGATCCAGCATGATGTCCGAGTTCCTTTGGCTTAAATAATGCGTTTTGTTATTATAACTCAATTGCCGCATAATTTCAAATCCCGCCTCATATTTTTAAGTATGACACGAAAAACGCCCCGCGATATTGCATTTTATGGGCAAAATAACCGCCCCGTGAGGCAAATCAGCAGAAAAGAGTTGCCTTTTCATAATGCCTGTGGTAAAATCAAGCTTGTATGGGCTTGGGTAAGCTTTGTTACAACAAATTTGGAAGGTGCACACTTTGGATAAATATGTTATACACGGCGGCACCGCGCTGCACGGAGAGATAGAAATCAGCGGCGCGAAAAATGCAGCCGTTGCGATAATCCCCGCCGCACTGATGGTCAACGGGGTATGCAGAATTGAAAATCTTCCGCAGATAAGCGACACCGACATGCTCCTCACGATACTGGCGGAGCTTGGCGCGCGGGTGAACTATATCAACCCCTCCACGGTGGAGATTGACTGCACCGACGTCCATTTGCAGGACGCGCCTTTTGACCTCATGCGCAAGATTCGCGCCTCGTATTACCTCATCGGCGCGATGCTCGGCCGCTTCGGCCGCGCAAAAACCACCATGCCCGGCGGCTGCAACTTCGGCGTGCGCCCGATTGACCAGCACATCAAGGGCATGACCGCGCTCGGCGCGGAAGTGGACGTGAAAAACGGCTTTGTGTATGCCGACGCTGTGGGCGGCCGGCTTCACGGGGCAAGAATATATCTCGACAAGGTCTCCGTCGGCGCGACGATGAACATCATCCTCGCGGCCACGCTCGCACAGGGCAGAACCATCATCGAAAACGCCGCGCGCGAGCCGCACATTGTCGACTTGGCCAACTTCCTCAACTCCATGGGCGCGGATGTCCGCGGCGCGGGTACGGACACGGTCAAAATCAACGGCGTGGACAAGCTCCACGGCGGGTGCTATACGATTATCCCCGACCAAATCGAGGCCGGAACTTATATGGTCGCCGCGGCGGCTACGGGCGGCGAGGTTTTGGTCAAAAACGTCATCCCCAAGCACTTGGAGTGCATCAGCGCAAAGCTGAGAGAGACGGGCACGATAGTGCAAGAATACGAAGACTCCGTCCTCGTCAAGGGTGCGAGCGCGCTTCGCCGCGCCAACATCAAGACCCTGCCTTATCCCGGCTTTCCCACGGACATGCAGCCGCAAATGGGCGTGCTGCTGTGCCTTGCCGAGGGGACGAGCGTCATCACCGAGGGCATATATGACAACCGCTTCAAATACGTCAACGAGCTTCGCAAAATGGGCGCGGAGATTCAGGTTGACGGGCGTGTCGCCGTTTTCGAGGGCGGCATGAAGCTGACCGGCGCGCCGGTCATGGCCTGCGATCTGCGCGCGGGCGCGGCAATGGTGATTGCCGGCATGTGCGCCTGCGGCGAAACCGTGGTGGAGGATATCCACTATATCGAGCGCGGTTACGAAAACTTCGTGGGCAAGCTGCGCACTTTGGGCGCGGACATTGAGATTGTCTCCTTCCCCGATGAACCGGAGGGGGCGGACAAGGTTTTGTTTGTGTCCTGATGAGAGTATGTATATTCGCAAGCAGCTCCGACGGGAACTGCTTGCTTGTATTGCATGGCAACACAAATATATTGATCGACGCCGGAATCTCTGCGCGCAGGATTGCGTCAGCGACTGCGCAAGCGGGGATATCAATGGAAAATATCGGCGGAGTGCTCATTACGCATGAGCACTCCGATCATATTATGGGCTTGAAGACCCTGACAAAAAAGCACAACTTGCCGATTTATGCCCCGCACACCGTGGCAAACCGCCTTGTCGGCATGCTGCCGGAGCTGGGCGAGGAGATGAACATCATCCCCGTGGGCGAGGAGTTTTCGCTCGGCGCGCTCACACTGCGCGCGTTTCACACCAGCCACGACACGGATGAAAGCGTCGGATATCGTGTTGAAGGTGGCGGGTCTGCTTTCGCCGTCGCGACGGACACCGGCTGCGTCACAGAGGAAATTTTCGCCGCACTGCGCGGGGCGGACACTGTGCTCATCGAGGCAAACCATGATGAGCGCATGCTCATGGACGGACCGTACCCCGTTTTCCTCAAGCGGCGCATTTTGGCCGACACCGGGCATTTGTCGAACGCCCACTGCGGCGAGCTTGCGCGCGCCCTCGCCGAGTGCGGGACGCGGTGCGTCGTCCTCGGCCATCTCAGCCGCACAAACAACACCCCCAAGCTTGCGCTTGATACGGTGGGCGCGGCCTTGCGCGGCGTTGAAGCTGAGCTTTTATGCGCCCCCGCCAACGGTTTCGTGGATTTGACGATAGGGGAGTGTGTGTCATGCTGTCGATAAAGATTATTTGCGTGGGCAAAATGCGCGAGAGATTTTTCATCGACGCATTTGCCGAGTACGCCAAGCGCTTGCAGAGCTATTGCAAGCTGGAATGCGTCGAGCTTGCCGAACAGCGCCTTTCCGACGCGCCGAGTGCGAAAGAAATTGCCGCCGCGCTGGAGCGCGAATCGGCGGAAATCTTTAAGGCGATACCGAGTGACGCCTATGTCGTGGCGATGTGCGTCGAGGGCAAGCAGATGAAAAGCGAGGGCTTGGCCGCGCTTGTTGCGGCGCGCGAGGGCTCCGGCAGGCCGAAGCTGTGCTTTGTCGTGGGCGGCTCGTTCGGGCTTGATGCGCGCGTGAAATCGCGCGCCGATATGCGCTTGAGCATGTCGGAAATGACCTTTCCCCACCATCTTGCGCGCGTGATGCTCGCAGAGCAGATTTACCGCGCGTTCAAGATAAACGAAGGCTCAAAGTATCATAAATAGCTTTGCATGAAAGGAGCTTGATTGACATCATGTCGCGTGAAGTCGAATGGAGCTTGAATGTCCCCGGCGAGCTTTTGTCGCGCTGGCCGAAGGATGCCCACGGCAACCCGGAACGTCCCGCGCTGCTTTGCAACTGCAAAAACCTTGACCTCGGTGATGTTTTGCGAGTGAACATGCTGGAGGCTTATAATATCCCGTGTTTGCAAATGTACCCCGGCGACGGCGCCTTCGGCCGCGTGGTGATGGGCATGAGCGGACAGGGAACGGATATATATGTCCCCGAAAGCCTTTTGGAGGACGCAATGGAATTGTGCAAGGAGGAAAACAATGAGGAATTATAAAGAAGAGTACGAGCATTGGCTCGACAGCCCCGCGCTCAGCGAGCAGGAGTGGGCGGAGCTTGACGCGATTCGCGACGACGAAAAAGAAATCGAAAACCGCTTTTTTGCCCCCCTTGAATTCGGCACTGCGGGTCTGCGCGGCACGATGAAGCTCGGCCTTCACAATATGAACATACATATCATCCGCCACGCCACCCAGGCCTTCGCCAACGTCATCGTCTCCGAGGGCAAGGACGCCATGGACAAGGGCATCGCCATTGCGCATGACTGTCGCCTCAACGGCGAGGAGTTTGCCAAAGAGGCCGCCTGCGTCATGGCCGCAAACGGCATTCACGTCCGCTTTTTCGACGCTCTTCGCCCCACGCCGGAGCTCAGCTTCGCCGTGCTGCATTACGGCACGACCGCCGGCTTGAACATCACGGCCAGCCACAACCCCAAGGAGTATAACGGCTATAAAGTCTATTGGTCGGACGGTGCTCAGCTGCCCCCGCAAAAGGCCGAGGCCATTGCAAAGCAGATGGAGGCCATTGACGTGTTCACCGGCTTCAAGACCTGTGATTTCGACGCCGCCGTCAACGAGGGCAAGATTGAAATCCTCTCCGCCGAGACCGACGAGGCGTTCTTGCAGCGCGTTCTCGCGCAGGCCGTCAACCCCGACCTCGTCGCCGAGGTTGCGGACGATTTGCGCATAGTTTATACGCCGTTCCACGGCTGTGGGTATAAGCTCGTGCCGGAGGCGCTCAAGCGCCTTGGCATAAAGCACCTTTACCCCGTGCCCGAGCAAATGGTGATTGACGGCAATTTCCCCACCGTTGAAAGCCCGAACCCGGAGAACCCCGAAGGCTTCTATCTCGCGGTGGAGCTTGCCAAAAAGGTCAACAGCAACCTCATCATCGGCACTGACCCCGACTCTGACCGCATCGGCACGATGGTGCGCAATGCAGACGGCGAGTATGTCACCATTACCGGCAACCAGCTCGGCGTTTTGCTGCTTGATTACATCATCACCGCCCGCAACGCCACCGGCACCATGCCCGAAAACCCCGGCGCTGTCGCCAGCATCGTCACCACGGCGATGGTGCGCGCCGTGGCCGAGGCAAACGGCGTTCATTATGAAGACACCTTCACCGGCTTCAAGTTTATGGCCGAGCGCATTGCCGAGTGGACAGCCGCCGGCAGCTATAAATACATCTTCGCCTTTGAAGAGAGCTACGGCTACATGTGCGGTGATTATGTCCGCGACAAAGACGCCGTGACGGCGGCAATGCTCGTGGCGGAAATGGCCGCGTTCTATCACAAAAAGGGCATGACTCTCCTTGACGCAATCAAAGCCCTTTATGAAAAATACGGCTGGTTCAAGGAAAAGACGATAAACCTCGTCATGCCGGGGCTTGACGGCCTGCAGAAGATGCAAGCGCTCATGACCTCGCTCCGCTCTGAGCCGCCCACGGAAATCGCGGGTGAAGAGGTCATCCGCCTGAGAGACTATGCCGACGGCAGTATATGGGTTGCAGGTCTCGGCAAGGTCGACAAGACCCCGATTGTCGGCTCTAACGTGCTGTATTTCGAGCTTGCCGACGGGTGCAGCTTCATCATCCGCCCCTCCGGCACTGAGCCGAAGATCAAAATATACATTCTCAGCCGCGGCAAGGATGAGGCGGCATGCGACGCCGCTGTGGCGCGCTATGAAAAGTTTGCCGACACTCTGCGTCAGTGAACCGACTGTCAAAACACCAGAGGATAGAATAAATAGGCGGTAAGCCCGCCGATACACGCGCTTATCAGGCGTCCTGCATTATGCAGGGCGCCTTTTATGCCACTTTCGGCGATGACTGACGCCGTTTGAAAATGGACGGACAGCCCGCCCCAGCCGACGAGAAACGCCGCGAGCGACAGATTTGCCGGGCTTATGCCCAGTCCGCGCATTGCGCCCACTCCGCCGCCAAGCTCCAAAAGCCCCGTCAAAAGCGCGCGCGTCCGCCTCAGCTCCCAACCTGTCAGCACCGCGATGCGCCCCACGGCAAGCGAGAAAAACCCCTCGCTGTCCAAAACGCCCACCATCACCGAAAACGCCACCACAAACCCGCACACGTTCAACACTGCGCTCACCGCGCCGCGCACAGCCTCCGGCAGCGCCTCGCCAAGCGACGGCAAATCCCCGCGCACCGCGCCCTTGTCGGGTGCGCTTATCTCCCCACGGCGCGTAACAAGGCGCATTATTACCCCCGTCAGCACGGCGGCGAGAATGTGGATAATATATAGGTATACACCAACGCGCGCCGAGGCGAACACGCCCGCGCCAACTGCGCCCATGATGAACGCAGGGCCGGAATTGTTGCAAAAGGCCAAAAGCCGTTCGCCCTCGCGCTGTGTAATGCCGCCTGAGGACAGCATGTCCGCAATATACGCCGCGCCCAGCGGATACCCGCCCATCAGCCCGATGATGAGCGCGCTTGCGCCCGCGCCCGACACGCCGAAAAGCCGCCCCGCCGCCGGGGCAAGCGCCGATGAAACAAACTGCGGCAAACCCAGCTTATTGAGCAGCAGCGACATCACGAAAAACGGAAAAAGCGACGGGATTATCACCTCACCGCAGAGCCTCAGCGCGTCGCGACAGCTTGCAAGCACCGACTGCGCTGACGCGACAAGTGCGCCGAATACGGCAAGCGCGCAGAGTATGACCAGCCTTTTCTTCATCTTTTTCCCGCCTCCGCAAATCTTATTAGTATCAAGCTATGATGGCGCGCATAGGTTTATACTGAAACGGAGGTGCGGCGGTGAAGCATTTTTCTCAGGCGGCGGAGGCGTTTGCGGACGCGCTTGACATCCCGGAGGATGTCCTCTTGGGCGCGGAACGGGTCATAATCACGGCGGGGAAGCGCGCCGTCGTTGAAAACCACAGGGGAATCCTCGCTTACGGCGAGGAGCGCATTTTGCTCCGCTTGCCGCGCGGCAAGCTCGCAATTGACGGCGCGCGGCTTCACCTTTTGGCACTGACGGCGGACACTGTCGTCATCGGCGGGCGCATTCAGCGCGTGGAGTGGGAATGATGAAGGGTATCAAATCAAAGCTTCGCGGCGTGTGCCGCGTTGAAATAAGCGGGGCGTTCCCTGAGAGTGTGTTGAACGCGTGCGCGGCAAGCTGCCTTGTGTTGTATGAGCCGAGGCGCAAGGATGAATACACGCTGACCCTTTTCGTCGCGGAACGGGATTACGCCGAGCTTGAAGCGCTTGCAGAGCGCTGTTCATGCCGTGCACAGCGTTTTGAAACCATCGGCGGCAGCAGACTGCGTCGTTTTCTGAGAAACCACCTCGGCATCATAATCGCTCTCGCGCTAATTATTGTTCTTTTCATCGCGTCCTCGCTTTTTATATGGGATTTTGACGTTTACGGCTGTGAAAAGCTCTCCGAGGGCGAGGTTTTGCGCGCGCTTTCCGAGTGCGGTGTGGACATCGGCACATATTGGCCGGGGATATCAACCGAGCTTGTGCGCGCAAAAATGCTCACGCGCTTGCCCACGCTTGCGTGGATGACCGTGAACGTCAGCTCCTCGCGCGCCGTTGTGCTTGTGTCCGAACGGCTTGAAAAGCCGGAGATATATGAAGAAAGCCGAGGCGCGGATATTGTGGCGCGCCGAGAAGGGATAATAAAACGTATTTCGGCGAAAAACGGCGCGCCCGCCGTCGGCGTGGGCGAGTCCGTCACGGCAGGGGAGCGGCTGATATCCGGCGGTATGGAAAGCGCGGCGCACGGCGTGCGCATAGTCCGCGCACGAGGCGAGGTGATTGCCGACACCTGGCACGAGCTGACGGCCGTTTGCCCCGCTGAGACCGCCCAAAAGACCGCACACGGCATAAAGCACGCACGCTACGCCCTCAAACTCGGAAAAAATCGCTATAATTTTTATTTTAGCAGTGGAAATACTGTTGACGGATGTGATAAAATCGTACATAATTATAAACTCGGAGTGGATGGGCTTTTTGCCTTGCCGGTGTCGCTTGTGGTGGAGGAATTTATCCCGTACAAAACCGAAACCGTCCGCGCCGACTGCGCCGACGCCATGGGGGCGCGGCTTTTGGAAAGACTGAACAAAACCGTCAAGGGCGATGTACTGAGCCATTCCCTGTCAAAAGGGGAGAGCGGCAATTTGATAATCGTTACTCTGCGCGCCGCCTGCGAGGAAAACATAGCTCAGCTTGTGGAATACAACTGACGCGAAAGGAACTGCAAATGATAGAACAGACCATCAAGGTTGACAGAATGGAGCACGTGATAAGCGTGTTCGGCTCGTTCGACCAAAACCTGCGCATAATCGAAACCGAGCTTGGCGTGAAGGTTCTTGACCGCGACGACATGATTCACGTCTGCGGCGAGGCCGAGGACGTCATGCTCGCCGAAAAGGCGATAAACGGCTTGCTGACGCTCGCGGCAAAAGGCGAAAACATCGACGCGCAGAACGTCCGCTATATTCTCAAGCTGGTCAAAGAGGGCAAGGAGACCAAGATAAACGAGCTTGCCGGGGACGTGGTGTGCATCACGGCCAAGGGCAAGCCCATCAAGCCCAAAACTCTCGGCCAAAAGGCCTATTGCGACGCCATTGCCGACAACACAATCACCCTCGGCATCGGCCCTGCCGGCACGGGCAAAACCTATCTCGCCGTGGCGGCGGCGGTGGCCGCCTTTCGCGCGGAGGAAGTCAACCGCATTATCCTCACACGCCCGGCGGTTGAGGCGGGGGAGAGACTCGGCTTTCTGCCGGGGGATTTGCAAAGCAAGGTTGACCCGTACCTCCGCCCGCTCTATGACGCGCTTTTTGACATGCTCGGAGCGGACACTTATCAAAAATACCTCGAACGCGGCAACATCGAGGTTGCGCCGCTGGCGTACATGCGCGGGCGCACACTCGATGACAGCTTCATAATTCTCGACGAGGCGCAAAATACCTCGCGCGAGCAGATGAAAATGTTCCTCACGCGCATTGGCTTCGGCTCAAAGGTGGTCATCACGGGCGACATCACGCAAATCGACCTCCCGGAGGACAAAACCAGCGGCTTGAAAATCGCGATGAAGGTGCTCGACGGCATTGAGGACATCGCCGTGTGCACGCTCACAGGCTCTGACGTCGTGCGCCATCGGCTTGTGCAAAAGATAATCGAGGCTTATGAGGTTTATGACAAAAAGCACCCGCCGGAGAGCGCGAAAAAGCTTCCGCCCAAAAGCTATAAGAGGAAATGAAAATGCAGCATGAAATATATATAAGCCGCGAGGTCACCGGCCTCGGCCATAATAACTCCGCCGCGCTCATCAAAAGAGCTGCCGCCATGGCGCTTGACGCCGAGGGAGTGGACACGCCGTGCATCATCAGCGTCATGCTCACGGATGATGAGGGCATTCACCGTGTCAACCGCGAGTTTCGCGGTGTAGACAGGCCGACCGACGTTTTGAGTTTTCCGATGAACGAGCTTGCACCCGGTGAGTTTGACGCCGCGCTTTGCGAGCGCGACATGGACAGTGGCGCGGTTATGCTCGGCGACATGATGATTTCCGTGCCGCGCTGTGCCGCGCAGGGCGAGGAGTTCGGGCACGGATATGAAAGAGAGCTGATGTATCTGACGGTGCACTCGGTGCTTCATCTGCTGGGGTATGACCACGTTGATGAGGGCGAGATGAAGCGGCAGATGCGCGCGAGAGAAAAGGCCATAATGGGCGATGATTAAAGGAGAAACAAAAATGGAAAAATCAGCGATGATAACAATATGCGGAAGACCGAACGTCGGCAAATCCACCCTGACAAACGCACTCGTCGGGGAGAAAATCGCAATCGTGTCAGATAAGCCGCAGACCACGCGCAACCGCATAACCGCGATTGTCGCCCACGGTGAAACTCAGCTTGTTTTAATGGACACGCCGGGGTTTCACAAGCCGCGTACAAGGCTGGGCGATTACATGGTCAACGTCGTCAGCCAGAGCGTGGCCGATGTTGACCTTGTGCTCTTGCTCGTAGAGCCGGTGGCGGAAATCGGCAAGCAGGAGGAGGCGCTGATTGCCCGCATCAAAGAAACCGGCGCGCCCTCCGTGCTCGTGATAAACAAAATTGACACGGTTGAAAAGCCGCGCATTTTGGAGGTCATGGGGCTTTATTCCGCCGTGCACGAATTTGACTCCATCATCCCCATCTCTGCCAAAACCGGCGAGGGCATTGCCGAGCTTATGGACGAGATGGAGAAATACGCCGTCGAAGGGCCGCATCTATTTCCCGATGACATGATAACCGACCAGCCGGAGCGTCAGATTTGCGCCGAGCTTGTGCGCGAAAAGCTGCTCAAATGCCTCGACAAAGAAATCCCCCACGGCACGGCAGTTGAGGTCACGCGTTTTTCCGAGCGCGACAATGGCATTATTGACCTTGAAGTGACCATTTATTGTGAAAAAGACAGCCACAAGGGCATAATCATCGGCAAAAAGGGCGCAATGCTGAAAAAAATCGGTGAGCTTGCCCGCGTGGACATTGAGGAGTTCATGGGCACAAAGGTCAATCTGCAAACTTGGGTCAAGGTCAAGGAAAACTGGCGCGACTCCATGTCGCTTCTGCGCAATTTCGGATTCAAAAACGAGTGAATTATACCCGCTAATAAATACCATCATTAACCGCTCAGTGCATTGCAGATAATAACGGCGAGGTGGTTAAGATGGAAAGAGATGCGGTATGGCAGGCGTTCAGCGAGACTGGCGACCCGGTATACTACCTGCTGTATAAATCCATGCACGAAAAAGACGCAAACACGAAAGAAAACGACCGCCGAATAAGGCCGGGCGAACAGCCCCGGCCGGAGGACTGATACCCTACATATTATGTACGAAACGATGAAAGCGCTTGTTTTGCGCGAGGTGAAGTATAAAGAGGCCGACCGCATAATTGACCTTTTGACCGACCGCCACGGCAAGCTGACGGCCAAGGCGCGCGGCGCGCTGAGGAAAACCAGCAAGGTCTCCGCCTCGACACAGCTTCTCACTTATTCCGATTTGACCCTGTTTTTCAACAAGGGCAAGTGGACTGTGACCGAGGGCACGGTGATCGAAGGCTTTGACGCGCTGAGAGGGGACATAGTTGCGCTGGCGCTGGGCTGCTATATCGCCGAGTGCGTGGGCGCGATGTCGGTTGAGGATCAGCCGGACGCGCCGCTGATGCAGCTTGCCCTCAATTCGCTGTATGCCCTCAGCCGGGGGCTTCATCCCTATGCGCATATAAAATCCGCGTTTGAGCTGCGGCTGATGTGCCTCGCCGGGTACACGCCGGAGCTGACTTCCTGCGCCGTGTGCGGCTGCAATGAGCCTGAAAGCCCTGCGCTGAGCCTTGAAAACGGGCGGCTGTGCTGCCGCACATGCCGCACGGCGGAGCTTGGTGCGGTGTCGCCGCTATGCGCAAGCTCGCTTGCGGCAATGCGCTATATTATCTCGTGTCCTCCGAAGCAGCTGTTTTCATTTTCTCTCGATAATGACGCGCAGCGCCGCCTTTCCGAGGCGACGGAGGAATATCTTCTGCGCCAAACCGAACGCAGATTTTCAACACTGGATTATTATAAAAGCGTGTTCATCCACTGACTTTCACGCTTTCGGAGAAAACTATGAACTTTACGGAAAAATCATTATTGACACTGGAGCTTCCGACGGTCTTGGAAATGCTGTCGCACGAGGCCGTGTCCGAGGCGGCGAAGGCGCAGACCGCCGAGCTTGCCCCGGCCTATGACCCCGCCGAGGTCAGACGCCGCCAAGAGGAAACCAGCGCGGCCAAAACCATGATGACCGTGCGCCAAAACCCGTCATTTTCGGGCGTGAAGGATGTGCGCGCATCGCTCTCGCGCGCCGACCTCGGCGGCACACTCAACACGCGCGAACTCATGGACATTGCGCGCGTGCTTCAATGCGCGCGCCTTGTGCGCGGTTATATCGCCGATGACGGCGTCGGCAAAACCTGCATTGACAGCCTTTTTTACGCTCTGCGCGCCAACAAATTCCTGGAGGAGAAAATCAACACCTCCATCGTCGGCGAGGAGGAGATTGCCGACAGCGCCTCGCCTGAGCTTGCCACCATCCGCCGCCAAATGCGCGCGGCCGCCGCGCGCGCCCGCGACGCTCTGCAAAAAATAATCTCCTCGCCGAGCTATGCCAAGGTCTTGCAAGAGCCGATTATCACTATGCGTTCCGATAGATACGTTGTGCCCGTCAAGGCCGAGTGCAAAGGCTCTGTTCCGGGGCTTGTGCACGATGTTTCCGCCTCCGGCATGACGGTTTTTGTCGAACCGATGGCGGCAGTGAAAGCAAACAACGAGCTGCGCGAGCTTGCCGCAAAGGAAAAGCTTGAAATTGAGCGCATTTTGGCCGAGCTTTCCGCTGACTGCGCCGAGCATAAGGACGATATCGAGACCGATTTCACGCTCCTTGTTCGCTTGGACATCATTTTCGCCAAGGCAAAGCTGTCGTATAAGCTCGATTGTCAGCAGCCGGGGCTTGACGATGAGCGCGGCATCGTTCTGCGCCGCGCGCGCCATCCGCTTTTGGAGCGCGACAAGGCCGTGCCTATAAGCCTTGAACTCGGCAGTGCCTTTGACACCCTTGTCATCACTGGCCCCAACACCGGCGGCAAAACCGTGTCACTTAAAACAATCGGGCTTCTCGCGGCCATGACGCAGTGCGGCTTGCATATCCCCGCCGCCGACGGCAGCAACATGCCCGTGTTCTCTCACATTCTCGCCGATATCGGCGACGAGCAGAGCATTGAGCAAAGTCTTTCCACATTTTCTGCGCACATGAAGAACATTGTCAACATTCTCGATGAGTGCGACGAGCGCTCCCTCTTGCTCTTTGACGAGCTTGGCGCGGGCACAGACCCCACCGAGGGCGCGGCGCTTGCCATCGCGATAATCGAAAGTGCACGCGCTCGCGGCGCGAAAATCGCCGCGACGACGCACTATGCCGAGCTGAAGGTTTACGCCACGAATGAGCCGGGGGTGCAGAACGCCTCTTGTGAATTTGATGTGGAAACCCTGCGCCCGACATATCATCTGCTTGTCGGCATTCCCGGCAAATCCAACGCCTTTGCCATTTCAAAACGCTTGGGGCTGGGCGAGGACGTGATAAACGACGCTCGAGGCCGCATAAACACCGAAAGCGCCGGATTTGAGGCCACGATTGAAAAGCTGGAGCAGACGCGCCTGCTTCTCGAAAAAGAGCGCGACGAGGTCGCCGTGAAGCTGAAAGCAGCGGAGGAGAGCGCGAAAAAGGCCGCATTTTTGAAAGCCGAGCTTGAAGTCCGCCTTGAAAAAGCGGATCAAAAGTCGCGTCGCGAGGCCGAGCGGATAATAAGCGACGCGCGCGCCACGGCGGAGGCAGTCTTCGCCGAGCTTGACGAAATGAAAAAGCACATAAATGACGACGAGGACGCCCGGCGCGTCAATGAGGCCAGAAGTGAGCTTCGCCGCCGCCTCAATAAGCACGAGGACGCACTCCGCCCCGCGCAAGTGACGACGGTCGAGGAAAAGTCCGCGCGCGAAATCCGCGCGGGGGACACCGTCAAGATTAAATCCATGGGCATGAAAGCCGAGGTTATCTCCGTTTCGCCCGACAGGGTGCTGACCCTTCGCGCCGGGATAATGAACGTGACGGCCAAAGAGGACGAAGTCTTGCTCTTAGAGAACGAAAGCAAGAAAAAGGCGACTTCGATTTCTGCCGCCGCGGCGGCCACGCTGCGCACGGCGAGTGTCGCCTCTGAGCTTGACATTCGCGGCATGGAGGCCGTCGAGGGCGTTTTGGCCGCCGAGCGGTATATTGACAGTGCCGTGATGGGGCGTCTGAAAACCGTCACCATTATCCACGGAAAGGGAACGGGCGTTCTCCGCGCGGCGGTTCAGCAAATGCTCAAGAAAAACAAGTCCGTCAAGTCCTATCGTCTCGGACGCTATGGCGAAGGAGAAGCCGGTGTAACCGTTGTCGAACTGAAATAAAATTGCGTCAAAGCGAGCGTGACAAGTGTGCAAAATAACGAATCGCGCGAATTTTGTTGACGTAGACGCGAAAATTTGCTAGATTATATTACAACCGAATATGGTGGATCATTATTTAAGAGATTAAAAAGAGATTTTTAAGGAGTGGCGAGTATGATAAGCAAAGAAGTAGTCATCAACAATCAAGTAGGTCTTCATGCCAGACCCGCGACTTTCTTTATTCAGAAAGCCAACGAGTTCAAAAGCAGCATTTGGGTCGAAAAGGATGAGCGCCGCGTGAACGCAAAGAGCCTTTTGGGCGTTCTCTCCCTCGGCATTGTCAAGGGCACTGCCATCACCATCATCGCCGACGGCGCGGATGAGGATGAGGCCATTGCCACCCTGTCCGAGCTTATTGACTCCGACTTTTCCGAGTGAGCCGTTAAACAATATTTTACCGAAACAGGGGCGTGACATCACGCCCCTTTGCTTATATGGTGCATCATGAACATGAAAAAAGAAACCTTGGCATCCCTTGAAATGCTTCTTTGCGCGGCGCTTTGGAGCGTGGCCGGAATATTCATCAAGCTCATCCCGTGGAACGGCTTTGCCGTGGCCGGTATGCGCAGCCTTATCGCCGCTGTGACCTTCGCGGTGTATATGCTTCTGACTAAAAAGAAATACATTCTCTCGCGCCGGACGCTCCTCGGCGGCTTTTTCGCAGGCAGTGTTTACACCTGCTTTGCCGTTGCCAACAAGCTCACCACGGCGGCAAACGCAATTGTTTTGCAATTTACAAGCCCTGTGTTCATCGTCATTTTCTCCGCGATTTTCTTCAAAGAGAAAATCCGCCGCAATGACCTTTTCGTCGTCGCGGCGACGCTCGCGGGCATTGCGCTGTTCTTTTTTGACCAGCTCCAGCCCGGTTATATCCTCGGCAACCTCGTGGCCATCGCGGCGGGCATGTTCATGGCGGGGATGTTCATTGTCGTGGGCAACATTGAGGGGGATGAGCGCTTCAGCGCAATATTAAACGGCCAGTTATTCACCTTTCTCGTCGGTCTGCCGTTCATAATCTCCACCCGCCCGGAGTTTACGCCCACGGCAACCGCGTCCATTCTCATTCTCGGCGTTTTTCAGCTTGGCATATCGTATATACTCTATGTCAAGGCCACGCAGTATTGCCCGCCGCTGGCCTGCTGCCTTTTGGGCGCGCTTGAACCGCTTTTGAACCCTGTGTGGGTGCTGATATTCGACGGGGAGAGGCCGGGCGTGTTCGCGCTTGCGGGCGGGGTGATAGTTGTGGTGTCCATCACGGTGTGGACGCTTCTCGGCAACCGCGAAAAAAGCGCCGAAATTGACAAAAGCGGGGGAGTGTAAATGCTCGAAACCCTCAGCGAAAAAGCGAATAACCTGCCGCTCTTGCCGGGCGTTTACATCATGCTCGACGAACACGGCGAGGTCATATACGTCGGCAAGGCCAAAAAGCTGAAAAACCGCGTGTCGAGCTATTTCCACGGCGAGCACCTGCCCAAGGTCGCCGCCATGGTGGAAAAGGTGCGCGATTTCAACGTGATTGTCGCGGGGAGTGAGTTCGAGGCGCTCGTTTTGGAAAACTCGCTCATCAAGCGCCACAAGCCGAAGTATAATATCCTCTTGAAAGACGACAAAGGCTATCCCTTTGTCCGCCTCGACGCCAAAAGCGAATACCCGCGCATCACGCTCGTCGGCAAGCAGACCAAGGACGGCGCGCGCTACTTCGGGCCGTTCGGCGGACGCGGGCAGACGCATGAAATAATCGAAACCGTCAGCAAGGCGCTTTCTTTGCCGCAGTGCGGCAAAAAGTTCCCGCGCGACATCGGAAAGGAACGCCCGTGCCTGAACTATCAAATGGGCGTTTGCGCCGGGTGGTGTCGCGGCGAGCCGGACGGCGAGGAATACCGCCGCCGCATTGCACAGGCCGCCTTGATATTCGAGGGCAAAAGCGATGAACTGACAAAAGAGCTTACGGAGAAAATGCTGCTTGCCTCGGATGAGCTTCGCTTTGAGGCCGCCGCCGAACTGAGAGACCGCTTGCGCGCGGTGGAAAGCCTCGCGAACAAGCAGCGCGTCATCTCAACCGCCTTTGCCGACACCGACGCCATCGGCTTTGCGCGCGGTGCGAAGTCCTGCTTTGTGGTGCTGCACTTCGTCAACGGTGACCTCGTCGGCAAAGACGTTGAAATGATGGACGAGCCGCTGGAGGACGACAACGAGGCCATTGCTGACCTTGTGCTGCAATACTACACGGCGCATCGCGGCGGCTGGCCGAAGTCGGTGCTTCTGCCGTGCGAAATCGACTCGCGCGAGGTGCTTGAAGAGCTTTTGAGCGAAACGAGCGGCCGCAGAATATATATCGACACTCCCAAGCGCGGCGAGAGAATGCGGCTCATTGAAAGCGCCGCACTGAACGCGCGCGAGGAGATTCAGCGCCGCACGACCGCCGCCCAGCGCGCGAGCAAGACCCTTGAATGGCTTCAAAAGGCGCTGGAGCTTGACGCGTTCCCGGAGCGCATCGAAGCCTTTGACGTTTCAAACCTCGGTGACACGGGCATAGTCGCGGCGATGACGG
>CAZXVA010000003.1:0-68045 GCA_964644305.1 uncultured Oscillospiraceae bacterium | reverse complement strand
CAGAAGCCCGAAGTTTGGGATCGCTAAGAGGAGGTAAAAGAATATGGCAACCTATAAGTGCAAGAAGCCCTATATGTACGGCACCGGCCGCAGAAAGTCCTCCGTCGCCCGTGTTCATCTCATTCCCAACGGCAGCGGCGTCATCACCATCAACGGCCGTGATATCGACGATTACTTCGGTCTTGAGACCCTGAAGCTCATCGTCCGTCAGCCCCTCGTCGCCACCGGCACCGTCGGCAAGGTCGACATCGAGGCCACCGTTTCCGGCGGCGGCGTGTCCGGTCAGGCCGGCGCAATCCGCCACGGCATCGCCCGCGCTCTCCTCGTCGTCGATGAGAGCTACCGCCCCGCCCTCAAGTCCGCAGGTTTCCTGACCCGCGACCCGAGAATGAAAGAGCGTAAAAAGTACGGTCTCAAAGCCGCCCGCCGCGCTCCCCAGTTCTCCAAGCGTTAATCGCATATTCGTGTTTTTCAACGGCAGACCCCGCACGGGGTCTGCCGTTTTGCTGTGTAATGTGAACATGCCATCTCCCCCTACCTTGACAACACCTCCGCCGGGTGATATAATCATAACACGCGTTGCGAAACGCGGCGCGTATAATGGTGGAGGGTTAAATGATGAGAGAAGCAGTTATATATGTACATGGAAAGGGTGGCAATGCCGCAGAGGCAGAACACTATGCGCCGCTTTTTACGCGCGGTGATGTGCTGGGCTTTGACTATCGCGCACAGACACCGTGGGAGGCAGAGGAAGAGTTTCGCGCGTATTTTGACGCTCGACGGATGGAATACGACTGTGTTACCCTGCTTGCCAACAGCATAGGTGCGTTTTTCTCCATGAACGCGCTTTCGCCCGAGCAGATTGACAGAGCATTGCTGATATCCCCGGTGGTTGACATGGAAAAGCTCATTGCGGACATGATGGGCTGGGCAGGGGTCACGGAGGACGAGCTTTGTCGCCGTGGTGAGATTCCCACGGATTTCGGCGAAACACTGTCGTGGAAATACCTCGGCTATGTGCGCGCCCACCCGATAAAATGGTCTGTTCCGACGAGCATACTTTACGGCGAGAGAGATAATCTCACCTCGCTTGAAACCGTCACCGCCTTTGCCGAGGCGACCGGCGCCGCGCTCACCGTCATGCCGGAAGGCGAGCACTGGTTCCACACGGACGCGCAAATGGCATTTCTGGACGCGTGGTTTGCGAAAAATATTTGACATGAGAGGGGAGTGCCCATGGCCACCTCAAAGGAGTATTTGAATTACATTCTCGACCAATTGTCTGCTGTTGACGGCATAACGCACCGCAGTATGATGGGTGAATACATGCTGTACATCAACGGTCGGCTGGCGGCGTATCTTTGCGACGACCGGCTGCTGGTAAAGCCCTCGTCGACGGCTCAACGCCTCTTGCCTAACGCGCCGACGGAGCCGCCCTACCCCGGCGCGAAGGACATGCTGCTCGTGGAGGAGACGGACGACGCGGAGTTTTTGGCGCGCCTGTTTGAGGCGATGTACCCTGAGCTGCCCGAACCGATGGCGAAAAAACGCGCCACTTGACACTGACATGTCGCGAGGTTATATAATAGGCCAAAGGGAGGCGAGCGCATGGCGTTTGACTACAAGAAGGAGTACAAGGAATTCTATATGCCCAAGAATAAGCCCGCAATTGTGGACGTTCCGGCGATGAATTTCATCGCCGTGCGCGGCAAGGGCGACCCGAACGTGCCCGGCGGTGAGTATCAGGCCGCGATGAGCATGCTGTACGGCATTGCGTTCATGATTAAGATGAGCAAGTTGGGCGAACATAAGATTGAAGGATATTTCGACTATGTAGTACCGCCTTTGGAGGGGTTTTGGTGGCAGGACGGAGTAGACGGAATAGATTATGCACATAAGGACGAGTTTCGGTGGATATCGCTTATCCGCTTGCCGGATTTTGTGACCGAGGCGGACTTCGACTGGGCGGTTGCCGAGGCCACGCGCAAGAAAAAAGCGGACTTTTCCAAGGCGGAGTTTCTGCGCTATGACGAGGGGCTGTGTGTGCAGTGCATGGACGTGGGTGCCTACGACGACGAGCCCGCGACCATCGCGCTGATGGACGCGTTCATGAAAGAAAACGGCTGCGCCCTCGACATCTCCGACGCGCGCCGCCACCACGAGATTTATCTCTCCGACGCGAGAAAAGTGCCGCCGGAAAAGAGAAAAACCGTCATCCGCCAGCCGATAAAAAAGATAGTATAATACACCACAAGATGAGAGAACAGGCCGCGCGGCAAAGTGCCGCACGGCCTGTTTGACTGTTTTCAGCTCCAGTTGCCGGTGACGCCGTCGGGGGCGTCGGATTCGCGCTCAAATTCGCGCCTGTCGGCGGAACGCCGCTCGGCGCGCTCGTCATGCCCCGTCAACACCGGCGCAGGCTGCTTTTTCTCTTTGAACTTCTTCTTTGCCGTAAAAACACCTCCAAACCCAAGGCAAGCCGGAATAAGGCAAGCCCGATGAGGATAGTGTTTGCGGGAAGAGCAGGAGATATGCGGGGGAACTCCCTCTGCCCAAGCCGGTCAGAAATGTGGCGTCATGTGAGCAATGCAAAAACACTTGAAGACCGGGCATTGGGCATGTTGAAGCAAGACCGCGCAGTGATGGCAAACAGCAAAAAGGACGCTTGCGCGTCCTTTTTGGAGCTAGTAATGTGACTCGAACACACGACCTGCTGATTACGAACGTTGAAACGAATCAAATAAGCCATGATTTTTAATGCTTTGGACTGCTTTTCACTCCAAAGCATTTTCATTTCGGTGCTGTTCCTTACGCACAATCCACACAGACCTGTTCCCATTTGGGTCAGCGTTTGGGTCAAATATGGAGCATAGTAATTGTGCCACACACTTGGGGGAAACAGCATGAATCGAGATCATCCAAAGCTTTATGCGTTCAAAATATGCACCACATTAAAAACAGAGATATTTTGAAAATCTCTTTTATGGTAACGGTGGGAAACACAACTACACCGTTGCTTACAACCAATCTCCCTATAATGATGACGAGGCAAGCATATACAAATTGTCTGAGTTCGACTCTCATACGGCTCATTTGACTTATATCGCATTTACCCAAAAATATGGCTACAATTTATAATCATGCTTTTCGGCAAAAGAGAAAAGCTATTCGGAGGTAAATGCGATGAACGGAAAAATTCTTACAGACAAACATATAGCGGAATTTGCCATCTATCTCAAAAGCGAGGAAAAGAGCAAAAACACCATAGAAAAATATATCCGTGACGTGAGGGCATTCGCGGCTTATGTGGGCAGCGTGGAGATCACAAAGGAAACTGTCATTGACTACAAAAACAAGCTGCTTTCCGAAAGCTATGCCGCACGAAGCATCAATTCAATGCTGGCAGCTATCAACAGCTTATTCTCGTTTCTTGGCTGGGTGGATTTAAAGGTGAAGTCCATCAGGCTTCAACGGCAGATATATTGCCCCGAAGAAAAAGAATTGACCAAGGCAGAGTATATGCGTCTGGTCAACACAGCCAAGCAAAAAGGCAATGAACGCTTGAATTTGTTGCTTCAAACGATATGCGCAACAGGTATCCGCGTCAGCGAACTGCAATATATCACGGTAGAGGCGGCAGAGTGCGGTGAAGCAAGTGTTTCTCTAAAAGGAAAAACACGCTCTGTGTTCATTATCCGGCAACTGCAAAAGAAACTGCTCAGATATGCAGCAGAACGCAATATTTCATCAGGTGCAATATTCATAACCCGGAGCGGTAAACCGATGAGCCGAACCAACATTTGGCGCGAGATGAAAAACCTTTGTGAGCAGGCAGGAGTAAACCCGCAAAAGGTATTTCCTCATAATTTGCGACACCTGTTTGCCCGGACATTTTACAGCATAGAAAAGGACATTGCCAAGCTCCCGGATATACTCGGTCACAGCAGTATTGATACTACGCGAATTTATATCATTACTACCGGCGATGAACATCGCCGGCACATGGAAAATATGCGGTTGATAATATGAAAACAGCCACCGAAAGCGGCGGCAAGTACATAATCGGCATTATGTTGTTATTCTTGATTATAGCAACTTTGTTTCTTAATTAATTTTAGTACACGACAACCAATTTTGCAATAGTTTTAACGGCAAAAGTGTGTTTTGCTCGAAAACTGTCGTTTTTCTACAGCACAAAATAAGCCTTTTCAAATCATGTTAAGAAAAGGGCTGATTTGTTGCGCCTATTTTCGGCAACCTATATTTAATTATTATTAAAAAAGTGTTCTGGTGTATGCAAGTTTATCACATAATGCCGATTATGTTGCTTTAAATATGTGGGAGGTAAAGTTATGGCACAAATTGCGGATATTATCAAGTATGAGGGCGACAACAGCACCTTTATATGGAAGCACCCGTGCGAGGATTTTAATAGTCTGACACAGCTTATTGTACACGAAAGTCAGGAAGCTATCTTCTTTATGAACGGTCAGGCGCTTGACCTGTTCGGCGCGGGGCGCTATACCCTTGAAACACAGAATATTCCCAAGCTGGGCAAAGCGCTGAACCGCACCACCGGCGGTGACACGCCGTTCCACTGCGAGGTTTATTTCATCAACAAAACCGAGCAGATGAACATCAAATGGGGAACGGACAGCAAGGTTCAATACATCGAGCCGACATACGGTTTTCCCATTTCCATTGGCGCGTCCGGCGAAATGACCCTCCGCGCGGAGGACAGCCGCAAGCTGCTTTTGAAGCTTGTGGGGACGGAAAGTTTCCTCGGTCAGCAAAAGCTTGTCTCCTTCTTCCGTGCGTTTTTGATGACACGGGTTAAAACCTACATCGCGCAAACGATGAAAGCAAACGCCATAAACATATTCGAGCTGGATGAAAATCTTGCGCTGTTTTCCGAGTCTCTGCACAGGCTGTTGATTCCCGATTTTGCGGATTACGGTGTGGCGCTGGAACGCTTCTTTGTCACAAACGTTGTCAAACCAGATGGGGACAGACAGTACGAGAAGTTTAAGGAATTGCATTTCCGCCAATATGCCGATATTGCGGAAGCCAAGCTGCGCCAGCAGACCGATTTGATTTACGCACAGACGGAGGCGCAGAAGGTTGTTATCGCCTCTCAAGCACAGGCAACAAAGCGCGCGCAGGAGGGCTATACCTATGCGCAGGAACGCGGCTTTGACGTTGCAACAGAGGTTGCGCGCAATGAAGCCGTCGGGCAGTTCACAAACCTCGGCGTGGGCATGGGTACTGTGGCCGGAGTGGGCGGCGCAGTCGGCGGTATGGTCGGCGGCATGATGAATGATGCCGTAAACTCTGCGGCAGCTCCCACGCCGCAAACAACTCCCACACAGTCCGAAGAGGATATGGTCGCGTTCAAGGCAAAGGTCGATAAACTCACAATGCTGAAAGAAGCCGGAATGATTTCGGAGGATGAGTTCAGCGCAATGAAAGCAAAGCTGCTTTCTGAAATTTTATAAGGGGTGAATATGATGAAAAAAGCGTTCAAGTTCTATTTTGCTGTGTGGGCGGTGCTGCTGGCGCTGTTCAACGTTATTGCTTTCGTGTCCGTTGGGTGGGCAGGGATTGAGAAGTATACGCCGGCCTTTTGGATAGGATACATATTCATCACGCTTGCTTTCATCGGTCAGCTTGCTTGCGCTTATTATGCGCTGAAAGGGGATGATGTAAAAAAGACTTTTTATAACATTTCCCTCATCACAACAAGCTATACCGGTCTGATTCTCTCGTTCGTTTTCGGCGGATTGTGTATGCTTATCTCTCCTCTGCCTTATTGGATAGCGGTTATTCTGTGCGCTGTTGTTCTGGCTTTCAGCGTGATTGCTGTGATAAAGGCTTCCGCCGCCGTTGAAATAGTAAACGATGTTGATAAAAAGGTTAAAGAAAGCACACTGTTTATAAAATCTTTGACGGTCGATGCGGAAAGTCTGCTTTCCCGCGCAAAAAGCGAAGAAGCAAAGGCCGCGTGCAAAAAGGTGTACGAAGCCGTTCGTTTTAGTGATCCTATGAGCCACGAAATGTTGGCCTCTACTGAAACTCAAATCACGATTAAATTTTCTGACCTTACCAGTGCAGTGAATGAGAATAATATTGATGCAGTCAAGGCATTAGCAAGAGCGGTTATCATTCTTGTGGATGAAAGAAACAAAAAGTGTAGGTTGCTGAAATAATGTCTCGTATTTCTTCACACGTTATCGAAACAAAAACAAGAGATTACATTAGAAGTGTAATTGACAATTACT
Organism: uncultured Oscillospiraceae bacterium; assembly: GCA_964644305.1. Lineage (GTDB taxonomy): Bacteria > Bacillota > Clostridia > Oscillospirales > Oscillospiraceae > Limivicinus. Next base: position 61,767 of record CAZXVA010000003.1, on the reverse strand, counting down.
ATGAAAACGGCGATGCTCTTTTCAGAGAGTTATCAGAAAGAGATTATGGAATTGATGGGTTGATTGAACTGTTTTGTGAGGGTGAGCCAACGGGACAGATTGCCTTGGTGCAGATCAAGGAAACTTCAAACACGATACAACCACTAAAAAGTAAAGATGTGGTTTCCTGCTCAATTTCATCATCGAACGCTAAATATGCACGGCAGAATAACATCCCCATACTTTTGTTGTATGCAACCATAACAAAACCTTGCGGCTTTTATTATATCGACGTAAATGACGCAGCAAGCAATATGGATTATTCAAAAATCATAGAACAAGACTCTATTACAATACATATTCCTATAGAAAATAATGCATTAGAAGATTTAGAGCCGCTTTTTGAAAAGATCCGTAATTTCTACAGACGAGGAGACTATCACAATGTCAACATTTAAATGTAAAATGTGCGGCGGCGCACTTGAAATCACCGACAATGCAAGCGTTGCAACTTGCGAATACTGCGGCACACAGCAAACCCTGCCCAAGCTGGACGATGACCGCCGGGCAAATCTCTATGACCGCGCAAACCATTTTCGCCGCAATAACGAGTTTGACAAGGCCATGGGCATCTATGAGCAGATTCTCAATGAAGATACCTCCGATGCAGAAGCCTATTGGTCGCTCGTCCTGTGCCGTTACGGTATCGAATACGTTGAAGACCCAACCACACACAAGCGTGTGCCGACCGTGAACCGCGCGCAGTTTACCTCCGTTTTTGATGATGACAACTTCAAGTCGGCGCTTCAATATGCCGATTCATATCAGCGCGGCATTTATGAGGCCGAGGCAAAAGCTATCAACGAAATTCAAAAGGGTATTCTTGCAATTTCCGAAAAGGAAGAACCCTTTGACGTGTTCATCTGCTATAAAGAGGCGGATAACAACGGCCGCCGCACGCCCGACAGCGTCCTGGCGAACGACCTTTATCACCAGCTCACTTTGGAGGGGTTCAAGGTTTTCTTTGCACGCATTACGCTGGAAGATAAGCTGGGCACGGCTTATGAACCGTATATTTTCGCCGCCCTCAACAGCGCCAAGGTCATGGTTGTACTCGGCACGAAGCCGGAGCATTTCAATGCTGTCTGGGTTAAAAACGAGTGGAGCCGTTACCTTGCCCTGATAAAGCAGGGGCAGAGGAAAACGCTTATCCCTGCCTATAAGGACATGGATCCCTATGACCTGCCGGATGAGTTTTCACATTTGCAGGCACAGGATATGTCAAAGCTGGGCTTCATGCAGGACTTGATACGCGGCATAAAGAAAATCGCACAGGCAGACGCGCCGAAAGAGACCCCGGCTAAAGAAGCCGTGTTTGCTGGCGGCAGCGCCAACACCGCATCCCTGTTGAAGCGCGCCTTTATGTTCCTTGAGGACAGCGAGTGGGACAGCGCGGATGATTACTGCGAAAAGGTGCTGGATATCGACCCCGAAAATGCGCAGGCGTACCTCGGCAAGTTGCTGGCGGAATTGCGCGCGAACAATCAGGACAGTCTGAAAGGCAGAGCAAAACCCTTTGATGATAGAAATAACTATCAAAAAATAATGCGTTTCGGCGATGAAAAGCTGAAAGAAACGCTTGTCGGTTATAATGAGTATATCAATAACCGCAACGAGCAGGAACGCCTGAGCGGGATTTACAGCAGCGCAAGATCCGCCATGTTGTCGGCGGACAGTGAAAGCGATTATAAATCTGCTGCGCAGCTTTTTGAAACTATACCAGGTTGGAAGGATGCCGATGAATGTATTCGCCTCTGTCAAATCAAGATAGAAGAAATAAAGGCTAAACAAGAAGCCGACCAACTGGAAGCCGAGCGGAGAGCCAAAAAACTTAAAAAAATCGCGATTATTTCAGCTCCGATTATTTGCGTGCTTGTTGCCTTTATCGTCCTTTTGAACACTGTGATTATCCCAAACAGTAAATATAACAATGCGGTAGCATTGATGGAAGCAGGGCAATATGAAGAAGCCATTGCGGCATTTGAGGCAATGGACGGATACAAGGATAGTGTTACACAAATCACTGCCTGTGAAACTGCGATTAAAGACAGTAAATATAGCAACGCGATAGCATTGATGGAGGCAGGGAATCTTGACGAAGCTCAAGTAGCTTTCCAAAATCTCGGCGAATACAAAGATGCTGTTGAAAAAGCTGCCGACATACGATTGACGATAACCAGAGCTCAATTAGAAAACGTGAAAGTCGGCGATTATGTAATGTTCGGTGCGTATGAGCAGGATAACAACACCTCAAACGGTGCGGAGAATATAGAGTGGTTGGTGCTTGAAAAATCAGATGACAAAATCCTTGTTATCAGCAGGTATGCCCTGGATTGCAAACCGTATAACACAGAGTATACATCGGTCACTTGGGAAAGCTGCTCTTTGCGCAAATGGTTAAATAACGATTTTATAAATGCCGCCTTTTCCGATGAAAAGAAACTGATACCCACGGTGACGGTGTCTGCGGATAAAAATCCCGGTTACAGCACAAATCCGGGCAATGCAACGCAGGATCAGGTGTTTTTGCTGAGCATTACCGAAGCCAATAAGTATTTTAGCTCTGACAGCGCACGGCAATGTGAACCTACAGATTACGCAGTTGCCAATGGCGCGTATATCAATAGCGACAATGGCAACTGCTGGTGGTGGCTGCGGTCGCCCGGCGACGATCAGAGCGATGCCGCCGATGTCGGCGGTGACGGCGGCGTCCTCGAGCACGGCTACTATGTCTTCCACAGTGATGCCGCTGTTCGCCCCGCTTTGTGGATAAATCTTGACTCTTAAATCTTCAAATCTTGAATCATCCACATCAGCGCCGCAGGCGCAATCTGCGTGCGTAAGCACGCAAATCAATCATACCGCCGTAAGGCGGTCGCGCAAATTTTCATTTTAGAGGTATAAGAATCCGGGGCTATCAGGTACATATGTCCACGGTATTCATGTGATGCTACACAACTGCTTAAACCGTGCGGTCAAAGAACGGCTGATACTGCGAAATCCGGCAGACGATGTGATAGTACCTAAGATAGATAAGAAAGAAATGAAAATCTTGCCGCCTGAACAAATGGGAAAATACCTTGCCGCCGCGAATGTACGCGGTGTACTCCCTCTGTTCTATCCGGAATTAACAAGCGGTCTGCGCAAAGGCGAAATAGTGGCTCTGCTATGGAGCGACCTTGATATAAACGAACAAACCCTGTCTGTAACAAAACAACTTGTTAGCTCGCGCGATGGGAAACTACAGATAACTCAACCTAAGACTCAAACCTCGGTCAGAAAAATATCTCTACCGGCAGAAACGGTAGAGCTTCTGATTGATGAACACAAAAAGCATCCATTGAATAAATATATGTTCCCATCACCACGCACAGGAGAAATGTATCACCCCGACTCAATCGTAAAGCTTCACGAAAAAATACTAAAAGACGCAAATATAGAACATATACGTTTCCACGACCTGCGACACAGCTTTGCGACTTATGCTTTGCAGAGTGGGGCAGACGTAAAAACCGTATCGTGTATGCCGGGTCATTACTCCGCAGGGTTCACACTGAACACCTACTGCCACGCGACGCGCGAAATGCAAAACAATGTTGCAACGAAAATCGGTAACTTTATATCCTCGCAGACAAACCCAAAGGTAGATACTTCAAGCGCAGTCTAACGCATGGAATTACAAAAGCACAGAGCAGGCACTCAAATCCTGTTCTGTGCTTTTCAGTCTCGTTTGCATTTGGGTCAACGTTTGGGTCGATGGTTTATCGGTGCTCATATTCCGTCATTTACAACTAACATTTCTGCCTCCTACACAGCAAAAAAGGACGCTTGCGCGTCCTTTTTGGAGCTAGTAATGTGACTCGAACACACGACCTGCTGATTACGAATCAGCTGCTCTACCGACTGAGCTATACTAGCATATTCACTTGTATGCCGAATTTCAGCTTAGATAGTTTACCACAACAGGCGAAAATAGTCAACAGTTAATTCGTCGAGAGTTTTGTGACGCGGCCAATTGGGTTTACATAACTTTTTGCCGAAATTATTTTCCTCTAAAGTTATCCACATTTTCAACAGGGTTTTCAACAGCCGATTTTTGCTGATATATCAACTCAATTCGGCGGTTTTGTCGGAATTCGGAGGTGGGCGAAAACGAGAAATCGTTACAAAAGATCTTCAACACATTATTTACATAATCACATTATTGCTCTGCTCTTAGTCAATGCAGCGAGCCGCCGACGTGGGTCGGCGGCTCGATTCTGCTTGGTGCGGCGGCGGGAGTATCAAGCCGCCGAAATTGGTCGGCGGCTTGATACTGTCTTAATCTAGAAGCGTTCTCTCTCGCCGGTGTACATGCGGATGACTCCGGCGTCGGCGTAGGAGATGAAATTGTCGCCGGAGACGATGATGTGGTCAACAAGGGGGATGCCGACAAGCTCAAGGGCGGAGTATATTTTGCGCGTGACGGCGTCATCCTCGCGCGAGGGCTCGGCAATGCTTTCGGGGTGGTTGTGCGCGAGAATGACGGACGCGGCGCGGTATTTCAGCGCAAGCTCGACAATGCGGCGGTTGCTGGTCTGCACGGAGTTGACGACGCCGCGGCTTATCTCGGCGCAGGCGATGACCTGCTTTTTCGAGTCGAGGCACAGCAGATACAGCACCTCGTCGGTTTCGAGCATATAGCGCGGGGCGAGGTACTTGACCGCGTCGCGCGAGTTTTTTATTCTCGGTGCTTTCTTGGCGCTTTCGACGTTGGCGAGCTTATAAAGCTGAGGGACAAGGGTGATGAGCATGGCGGTGCTCTCGCCCACGCCCTGAACCTCCATCAGCTCGTGCATGCTCGCGCCCAGCACTCCGGCCAAACTGCCGAAGCGCTCAATGAGCCGGTGGGCAAGCTCGTTCGTGTCCTGGCGCGGAATGCAGAAAAACAGCAGAAATTCAAGCGCCGTGATCTCGCCGAAGCTGTCAAGCCCGTGGTCTTTATATCGGCGGCGTATGCGCTCTCTGTGTCCGTCGTGGACGTTCACGCTTATCTCATCCTTTCTCGGGTTTTACAGCTCCATGGTGGCGTAGGCGTTGAGATCGGCGCCGGCGGTGTGCCCGGCGAGGTATTCATAATACCCCTGCGCGCCGATCATCGCGCCGTTGTCGCCGCAAAGTCTGAGCGGGGGGACGAAAAGCTCAAAGCCGTTTTCATCCGCGGCGCGCTTGAAGTCGGCGCGGATGCGGGAGTTGGCCGCGACGCCCCCGGCCACGACGACTTTTTTATACCCCAGCTCTTTTGCCGCGGCCACGGTGCGCGGGACGAGGCTGTCACTGACGGCCTTGGTGAAGGACGCGGCGAGCGAGGCGCGGTCAAGCGCTTCGCCCTTTTGCTCGGCATTGTGCACGAGATTGATGACCGCCGTTTTCAGGCCGGAAAAGCTCATGTCATAGGGGCTTGAATCCACATGCGCGATGGGGAAGGAATACTTTGTGTCGTCCCCTGTTTGGGCGAGGTCGTCAATGGGCTTGCCGCCGGGATAGGGCAGGCCGAGGACGCGCGCGGTTTTGTCAAAGCATTCGCCCGCCGCGTCGTCGCGCGTCGCGCCGAGAATCTTCATGTCGGTATAGCCGCGCACGTCGACCAAAATGGTGTTGCCGCCGGAGATGGCAAGGCAGAGAAACGGCGGGGTCAGCTCGGGATAAGCGAGATAATTGGCCGCAATATGCCCGCGAATATGGTGCACGGGGATGAGCGGGACATTGAGCGCATAAGCGCAGGATTTTGCGAAATTGACGCCCACCAGCACCGCGCCGATGAGCCCCGGCGCGTAGGACACGGCCACGGCGTCAATGTCACGCCGGGTGAGGCCGGCGTCGTCCAGCGCCTTTTGCGCCAGGGGCGCAATGGCCTCGACGTGGCAGCGGGACGCGATTTCCGGCACGACGCCGCCGTAAACCGCGTGGAGCTTGGCCTGAGAAAAAATCTGGTCGGTCAATATTTTTCTGCCGTCCTCGACGATGGCGACAGCCGTTTCGTCGCAGGTGGATTCAAACGCAAGTATCTTCATTGCTCTGCGCCTTTCTTGAAAAATTTTGTCATGAGCACGGCGTCTTCACGGGGCTGCTCATAGTAATTGCGCCGCTCGCCCACGGCGACAAAGCCGTGCTTTTCGTAAAGTGCCTTCGCCGGGGCGTTCGAGCGGCGAACTTCCAGCGTGACGAAGACGAGGCCGAGGCTTTCACAGCGGGCGAGGAGCGAGGCAATCAGCGCGTCGGCGATGCCGCGGCGGCGAAATGCGCCGCCGACGGCGACGTTGGAGATATACCCCTCGTCGAGCACGTGCATCATGCCGATGTACCCCGCCACTTGGCCGTCAACTTCGGCGGCGAGGAAAACGTGTCTGTCGCCCGATAGCTGCGTGGCAAGCTGCTCGCGCGTCCACGGGGTGGAAAAGCATTCGCGCTCAATGGCCTCTATCGCGTCGAGCTGACGCTCGGCCGCGTCGGTTATAACATAGTCCAATTCAATGCGCCTCCGCCCAGCTTTGGCCGATGTGCGCCTCGACCGTCAGCGGCACGGACAGGTGCGCGGCGTTTTCCATCTCCTCGATGAGAATCACGCGCACACGCTCGGCCTCATGCTGCGGGCACTCGGCGATGAGCTCATCGTGCACCTGCAAAATAAGCCGCGCTTCAAGCCCCTCGGCGGCAAGCCGCTTGTGCACCGCCACCATCGCCAGCTTGATGACGTCCGCCGCCGTGCCCTGCACGGGCATGTTGAGCGCCACGCGCTCACCGAAGGCGCGCACGTTGTGGTTTGAGCTTTTCAGCTCCGGCAGCTCGCGTCGGCGGCCGTAGAGCGTGACGGCGTAACCGTCCTCGCGCGCACGCTCGACAACATCGTGCATATAATCGCGCACGCCGTGGTATTTTTCGAGATACGCGTCCATGTACGCCTTGGCCTCGCCGTTGGACACGTCGATATCCTGCGCGAGGGAGAAGGCGGAGATGCCGTAAACTATGCCGAAATTGACCGCCTTTGCCCGCGAGCGGAGCATGGGCGTGACCTTTTCGAGCGGGACGTTGAACACGTTGGAGGCCGTGACGGCGTGGAAATCCTCGCCGCAGGCGAAGGCCGCGCGCATGGTCTCGTCGCCGGAGATGTGCGCAAGCAGGCGCAGCTCGATTTGGCTGTAATCGGCGTCGACAAGGCACATGCCGGGCGCGGCGACGAACATGCCGCGTATCTGCGCGCCGAGGCTTTTGCGCACGGGGATGTTCTGCAAATTCGGCTCGGTGGACGAAAGGCGCCCCGTGGCCGTGACTGTCATTTGAAAATTGGTGTGGATGCGCCCGTCGTCGGAGATGACCTTCAAAAGCCCGTCGGCGTAGGTGGATTTGAGCTTGGTGAGCATGCGGTAATCCAGCACGTCGTCAATTATCGGGTGTTTGCCGCGAAGCTTTTCCAAAACATCGGCATTCGTGCTCCAGCCGGTTTTGGTTTTCTTGCCCTGCGGCAGCATGAGCTTGTCAAAAAGCACCTCGCCGAGCTGTTTGGGGGAGTTGATGTTGAACTGCTCGCCCGCGTAAAACCACACGCGCTCTTGAAGCTCGGCGATGCCCGCGTTCAGGCTCTCGCCGAACGCGGCAAGGGCGTCGCGATCCACGCAAAAGCCCGCGCGCTCCATGTCCGCGAGCACCCGGCAAAGCGGAAGCTCGGCGGAATAATAAAGCCCGTCCATGCCGCATTCTCTGAGCTTTTGCTCAAGCACATCGTGCAAAAGCCACACGGCCTCCGCGCCGGTGTGCTCTGCGCCGAGATAGCGCATGGCAGTGCGCTCAAGGCTGTAATCCGTGTCGGTGGAGGCGAGCAGGTAGGCCGCAAGGGTGACGTCAAAGACGAAGCCCTCCGTGTCATAGCCGAGGTCGAGCGCGAGGCGCATGATGTCCTTGACGCCCGGCGCGGCCTTTTTCACGCCGGGGGAAAAAAGCGATTTCAACAGATAGCTGTACCCCGCGCCGCAGCCGCCGCGCGCGGCGGCGTAAAGCCGCGCGCCGTCGCATATTTCAAGCGCGTCGCCGTCGGCGCTGAGGGTGAGGGCGACGAGGTCTTTCTTCTTCAAATCGTCGGCCAGCTCGAAGGCCGCGACCGCGTCGGCAATTTCCACGCGCTCAAAGGAAGGCGCGGCGGGCGCGCCCATGCCGCCCTCGGCGGCCTCGCCGTCGTCGGAAAGCCCCCATTTTTCAATGAATTTGTTGAAGCCCAGGCGCTTGAAAAGCCCGTACAGCTCCGGGGTGTAATCGCCGTTCCAGCGGTTTTGCTCGGGGTCGAAGTCAATGGGCACGTCGCGCAAAATCGTCGCCAGCCAGTATGACTTGCGCGCGCTCTCCTCGCCCGCGGCGAGCTTTTTGCGCACCCCGTCCTTGATTTCAAGCTCATCGAGCTTTTTGTAAAGCTTGTCGATGCTGCCATAGCGGCGTACAAGCTCGTTTGCGGTTTTCTCGCCGACGCCCGGCACGCCGGGGATATTGTCGGACGTGTCACCCATCAGGGCCTTGAGGTCGACCATCAAATCCGGCGAAAAGCCGTATTCCTCGAAAAACACGGCGGGGGTGTACATCACCGTCTCGGTCTGACCCATGCGGGTTTTGACGTTGCAGACGGTGGTCTTATTGGAGATGAGCTGGAAGCTGTCCTTGTCGCCCGTGACGACGCAGCAGCTCCACCCGCGCTCCTCGCACACGCGCGCGGCCGTGCCGAGAATGTCATCTGCCTCGTACCCGGCCAGCTCGTAGCGCCGTATGCCCATCGCGTCCATCACCGACTTCAAAATCGGCAGCTGCACGGCCAGCTCCTCCGGCATGGGCTTGCGCTGTGCCTTGTAATCGTCATACGCCTTGTGGCGGAAGGTGGGCGCTTTCAGGTCAAAGCTGACGCACACGGCATCGGGCTTGACCTCGTCATAAAGGCGGCGGAAGATGGCCAAAAAGCCGTAAACGGCGTTGGTGGGCGTGCCGTCGGGCGCGGTGAGCGCCCGCACGCCGTAAAACGCGCGGTTGACGATGCTGTTGCCGTCGATTATCATCAAATTCATGATTTTGCCCTCATTTCTCTCCGCGCAGCTTGATTATCTCGTCGCGCAGCTGCGCGGCGATTTCGTATTCAAGCATCTGCGCGGCCTTGCGCATCTTGGCCTCCAGCGTTTCGATGAGCGCCTTGCGCTCATGCTCGGTGAGCTTGACGCCGTTGGCCTTTTTGATTTCGGTCGTGTCGGAGGATATCTCGATAAGCTCGCGCACGCTTTTGACAATGGTTTTCGGCACAATGCCGTGCTCGGCATTGTAGGCCATTTGGATTTCGCGGCGGCGCGCCGTTTCGTCGATGCAGGCGCGCATCGACGGCGTGACGGTGTCGCCGTACATGATGACCATGCTCTCGGCGTTTCGCGCGGCGCGGCCGACGGTTTGGATGAGGCTCGTCTCACTGCGCAGAAAGCCCTCCTTGTCCGCGTCCAAAATCGCCACGAGGCCGACCTCCGGAATGTCCAGCCCCTCGCGCAAGAGGTTTATGCCCACCAGCACGTCAAATTCGCCCGTGCGCAAATCGCGGATTATCTCCATGCGCTCGATGGTGCCGATGTCGTGGTGCATATAGCGGCAGCGGATGCCCGCATTGGTCAGATACGCGGTCAAATCCTCCGCCATTTTCTTTGTCAGCGTGGTCACGAGAGTGCGCTGTGAGCGCGCGATTTTGCCGTTTATCTCGCCGATGAGGTCGTCAATCTGCCCCTCGACGGGGCGGACGAAGATTTCGGGGTCTAATAGCCCCGTCGGGCGGATTATCTGCTCGACGATTTGCCCCGCGCGCTCGCGCTCATATTCCCCCGGCGTGGCGGAGACGAACACGCGCTGATGAATGCGCCCTTCAAATTCGTCGAATTTGAGCGGGCGGTTGTCGAACGCCGAGGGCAGGCGGAAGCCGAACTGCACCAGCGATTCTTTTCTCGCCCTGTCGCCGCGGTACATGGCGCGCACCTGCGGCAGGGTGACGTGGCTTTCGTCCACGAACAGCAAAAAGTCCTTCGGGAAATAGTCCAAAAGCGTCATGGGCGGGCTGCCCACGGGGCGGTCGGTGATTATGCGGGAATAGTTCTCGATTCCGCTGCAATAGCCCAGCTCCTGCATCATTTCCACGTCATAGTCCGTGCGCTGTTTGATGCGCTGAGCCTCGATGAGCTTGTTGTTGTCGGTGAAATACTTCACCTGCCCGTCGCACTCGGCGCGTATGCGCTCAATGGCGGCGGCCATTTTGTCCTTGGGGGTGACGTAGTGGCTCGCAGGATACACGACCGCGTGGGTCAAATACCGCTCCGGCGCGCCGGTGACGACGTTTATCTCGCTGATGCGCTCAATCTCGTCGCCGAAAAACTCCACGCGGATGGCGCGGTCATTCCAATAAGCGGGGAAGATTTCAACCGTGTCGCCGCGCACGCGGAACATGTTGCGTTCAAAGGCGATGTCGTTGCGCTCATAGCGCGCCTCAATGAGCTTGTGCAAAAGCTCGTCCATGCTCCAAAGCTGACCCGGGCGCATCGAAACGGCCATTTTCGCAAAGTCATCCGGCTCGCCCAGCCCGTATATGCACGACACCGACGCCACCACAATCACGTCCCGCCGCTCCAAAAGGGAAAACGTCGCCGAAAGGCGTAGGCGGTCAATTTCGTCGTTTATCGCGCAGTCTTTTTCGATGTAAGTGTCCGTGTGGGGGATGTACGCCTCCGGCTGGTAATAGTCATAGTACGACACGAAGTATTCCACGGCATTTTCCGGGAAAAACTCTTTGAATTCACTGCAAAGCTGAGCCGCGAGGGTTTTGTTGTGTGCCAGGACAAGCGTGGGGCGGTTGAGCCGCGCGATGACGTTGGCCATGGTGAAGGTTTTGCCCGAACCCGTCACGCCGAGCAGAACCTGCTCGTCCAGTCCGTTTTCGATGCCCGACACCAGCGCGTCAATCGCCCGTGGCTGATCGCCCGTGGGCTTATATTGAGAAACCAGCTTAAATGCGTCCATAAACTCTCCGTTTGCCCTGCCCCGCCGGAGCGGGGCGCATGAATAATTCTTGCACTTCTTTATCAAAATATTATACCATTCACCCCGCCAAATCACAAGACATTTTGACGCAAAAACGGCACGTCGCGCGACGTGCCGTTTGGGGTGTTTAATTGTTCGTTTCAGTTCACGCGTTCGCTGCCCCAGAAGAAGAGGGCGACGGTGCCGGGGCCGGTGTGCGCGCCGATGGTGGTGCCGACGGAGTTAATCTCCACCTTGCCGTTGAGCTTGGGGAAGCGCTGCTCGATGAGGTCGGCCACGGCGCGGGCGTCATCAAAGCAGGCCGACTGCGAGATATAGCACTTGCCGGAATAGTCCAAGCCGCCTTCGGCGGTGCGCTCCATGCGGTCGACGATTTCTTTTATCACGCGCTTTTTCGTGCGTATCTTCTCGCGCGGGATGAGGCGGCCGAGATTGTCCATATTCAGCAGGGGGCAAATCTCCAGCAGGCCGCCGAACACCGCCGCGGTTTTGGAGATGCGGCCGCCGCGGACGTAGGCGGAAAGGTCGGTGGAGAAAAACCAATGGTGCATTTTCAGCTTGTTGGCCTCGATCCAGTCGGCCAGCTCCCACGCGCTCATTCCCTCGTCGCGCTTGGTGGCGGCGGTGTCCATGATGAGGCCGTAGCCGGAGGACGCGCCGAGCGAGTCGATGATGTAAATGCACCTTTCGGGGTAGCGCTCTTTGAGAATGGAGGCGGCGTTGCGCGCGGAGTTTATAGTGCCGGAGATGCCGGAGCTGAGGCAAACGTGCACAATGTCTTTGCCCTCGTCGAGAAACGGGGTGAAAAAGTCAACATATTCGGAGATGTTGACCTGCGAGGTGCGCGTGTCCGCGCCCTCGGCAATGCGCTTGTAAAACTCGTCAAAGGGTATGGTCGCCCCAAGGTCGTCGATATACTCTTTGCCGTCAATGGCAAAGTGGAAGCAGACATAGTGAATGCCGCGCTCGTCAAAATGTTCTTTCGTCAAGTCCGCTGTCGAGCAGCAGCTGAGTATGTATTCGTTCATTTCCCAAAACCTCTCTCCTTGATAGGATTTCACTGTCGCCCATTATATAACCGTTTTTCAAGTTCGGCAAGCTACTGTTCGGCGAATTTCTCTCTTAAAGTTTGTGGGCGGGTAGAGACTTCTACCCGCCTGAAATCGGATTCTACACAGCGTAGAATCATCGCTTGAAAGTTCAGGTTTTCCTGCGTTTTCTCGGACGGCGCTGAATGTTGCAGGCGAGAAAGACAATGACCACTGCCGGCACGCCGATGAGGAAAAGCTGCCACGGGCGTGTGCCGGGGAGGACAAAGTAGAGCATGACGAAAATGGAGAACACGAAAGCCGCGATGATATATTGCAGGGCGGCGCGTTTTTTGAAAACGCACATCAATATCATCACCACCAGCAGCGACACCGGCAGCGCGATGGCAAAAATCTGCCAATAGACGATGTTGGCCGCCAGCCACAGCGTCACAAACGCGAGAATGCACGCCGTCCATATCGAGACGAACACCAGCGCCGTGATCATGTTTTCGCTGTATTCCCTGTCGGCGGGGGTGGCGGGCTCGACAGGCTCTTCCTCCGGCTCGGCGGGGGCTTCCCACGCGTCGTGCGAGGAGAGGAGATAGTCCACCGTGACATTGAACATGGCGGCGAGCTGGGTCAGGACGAAGGCATCGGGGATGGCCTCGCCGCGCTCCCACTTGGATATGGTTTTGTCGGAATAATTCAGCCTCGCGCCAAGCTCGGCCTGGGTCAGACCCGCGCCCTGGCGCAATTTGATGATGTTGCTGGCCGACACCAGCTTCAGTTCGTTAAGCTCCAAAAGTTCAACCTCATTATGTCCGCGGCGTTGCGCGGCATGCCGCGCCCGCTCATCCAAATTTACTTCAATTTCTCGTACTATCTATTTTAATAACAAAACTCCCGTTCGTCAAGTAAAAGCTCATTGAAATGCGGGGGAGAATTGTGTATAATCATTATAGTTGAAATAACGGAGGTTCGGCAAATGAACATCGAAAAAACAATCAAAAACCTTGAAGAACGCGGCTTTGCCGTGAAATACTTTGAAAAGGGCGCGGACGCGGCGGAATACGTCGCGGGGCAAATCCACTCCGCCACCGTCGGCATCGGCGGGAGCAAGACCGCGGAGGCGCTGGGGCTTTATGACAAGCTCGCGCAGGACAACACTGTGGCCTGGCACTGGGTCACGCCCGGCCGCGAGACCTTGGAGCGCGAAATGGCGGCGGAGTATTTCATCTCCAGCGCCAACGCAATTTCCGAAAACGGCGAAATCCTCAACATCGACGGGCGCGGCAACCGCGTCGCGGCCACACTGTTCGGCCACAAGAAGACCTTCATCATCGCCGGCACGAACAAAATCTGCCCCGACTTTGACTCCGCGCTTTACCGCGCGCGCAACGTCGCCGCAGTGACGAACGCCGGGCGCTTTGACTTCAAAACTCCGTGCAAGATAGACGGCAAGTGCCACGACTGCCGCTCACCCCAGCGGATATGCAACGCGCTGACGGTGCTGTGGGGGCCGATGATGGACATGGAAACCGAGGTCGTGCTCATCGGCGAAGAACTCGGCTATTGATTGATAAGGAGGATAAACTCATGTCATTTGTACGACGCAACGGCGAGCTGCCCATCGTGCACAAGAAATTTTTCGACGGCGCGGGCGAGGCGGAGATGCACACCATTTTGACCGGCGCGGACGAAATGCACGGCAAGGGCCGTCTTTTCAACCACGTCATGCTGCCCCCCGGCGCGGAGATCGGCTGGCACATTCACCACGGCGACGGCGAGACCTATTACATTCTCCGCGGCCACGGCGAGTATAGCGACAACGGCAACATCGTCACCGTCTCCCCCGGCGACACCACCTATGTCGGCGACGGCGAGGGGCACAGCCTCTTAAACAACACCGACGAACCCCTTGAGGCCATCGCGCTGATACTTTATACTTGATTTTGCAAAACACCCCCTGCGCGAATTGCCGCGCAGGGGGTAATTATATCGGCGAGCGCGCCTCAGTCGCCCATGCAGATGCCGATGTCGCGCGCGACCTTGATGATCGGGTGGTCGACGGGGAGGAACTTGGTTTTGCTCGCGGCGTCGTCGAGCGGGATGGAGCAGATTTCGCCGTCTTGAACGGCGACCATGCGGCCGTACTGCTTGTTGATGATGAGCTCTGCCGCCGCCGTGCCGAACTGCGTGGCGAGCACGCGGTCATAGGGGCACGGAGGGCCGCCGCGCTGATAGTGACCGGGCACGGTCACGCGCGTTTCCTGGCCGGTGAGGGCTTCAAGCTCGGCCGCGATGGCGTAGGACACGGTGGGGTAAAGGCTGTTCTCCTTCTTGCGGCGGCTGGCCTCTTCGTCGAGCTTCTTGTCGTCAACGGCAACCGCGCCCTCGGCGCAGGCGATGATGGAAAAGCCGCGCCCGGCTCTGTCGCGCTTTTTGATAAGCTCGGCGATTTTGTTGATGTCATAGGGGATTTCCGGAATGAGTATGGCGTCGGCGCCGCTGGCGATGCCCGCGTGCAGCGTCAGCCAACCCGCGTCGCGCCCCATCAGCTCCACCACGAACGTGCGCCCGTGGGAGCAGGCGGTGGAATGGATATAGTCAATGACATTGGTGGCGATGTCCACCGCGCTTTGGAAGCCGAAGGTGGTGTCCGTGCCCCAAATGTCGTTGTCGATGGTCTTGGGGAGAGTGACGACGTTCATGCCCGCGTCGGAGATGAGCTTTGCGCTTTTCTGCGTGCCGTTGCCGCCCATGATGACAAGGCAGTCGAGATTGAGACGGTTGTAAGTGTCGCGCATGGCGGGGATCATGCTCTCGCCGTCTTCGTCGATGATGTCTTTGCCGGGGATATAGCGCTGGCGCGACGTGCCGAGAATCGTGCCGCCCTCGGTGAGTATGCCGGAGAAGTCCTTCGGCTCCATGAATTTATAATCGCCGTCGGCAAGCCCGCGATAACCCGCGTACATGCCGAAGATTTCAACATTGTTCCCCAGTTTTTCAAACAGAGCCTTGCCCACGCCGCGTATCGCCGCGTTCAGACCCTGACAGTCGCCGCCGCTGGTGATGATGGCGACGCGCGTCATTCTCTTCATTTTCATACCTCCGTTGGATTATCAAACCGTTATCCGAGCCACTATATTATGTTATATTTTCGCCAAAAATGCAATTGGCATTTCACACAGATTACGTCATTTTTACCCCTCGCGAAACAAATGCGGATTGATATTTTCACCATACCGTGATAAAATAGTGTAAATTTTATTGTGTTGTGAGACTGGAGTCGGAATATGAAAATCGCAGTGATAACCGGGGCGTCGTCCGGTATGGGTCGTGAATTCGTGTACGCGTTTGATAAAAGCGAGGAGTTTGACGAGCTGTGGGTCATCGCCCGGCGCGCCGACCGCCTTGAACAGCTTCAATCGCGCTGCCGCGCCAAGGTGCGCCCCATCGCGCTGGATTTGGGTCAGCGCGAAAGCTTTGCGGCGTACAGCCGCCTGCTCGACGCGGAAAAGCCGGATATCTCCGTGCTTGTCAACGCCGCGGGCTTCGGGCTGTTCGGCGTTTTCGAGGAGATGGACTGCGACAGGCAGCTTGATATAATCGACCTCAACTCCCGCGCGCTGACCGCCATGTGTCACATCAGCATTCCGTACATGACGCGCGGAGGCCGCATTGTCAACATGGGGTCGATGTCCTCTTGGCAGCCCGTGCCGTACATCAATGTTTACGGCGCGTCAAAGGCCTATGTGCTCAATTTCTCCCGCGCGCTGGGCGTTGAGCTGAAGTCAAAGGGCATTCACGTGATGACGGTTTGCCCCGGGTGGATCAAAACCGAGTTTTTCTCCCACGCCATTCACGACAACACCGTCAATTACTTCAACCGCTATTACACCGCCGAGCAGGTGGTCGAAAAGGCGGTCAAGGACTTGAAAAAGGGCAAAAAGGTCTCCGTGCTGGGCTTTCCGGAGCGCATGCAGGCGAGACTGGTGAAGCTTTTGCCGACGGACTTGGTGATGAACACCTGGTGCCGCCAGCAGGGCAAATAAAGCGGAAACTAGACTATTATATAAGGAGACAAAAGCATGCTGCAACCCAATGACGTTATGCGCACCGAGGACAAGGACTGGGAAGAGTTCAAAAAACAGGCCGTGAAGGACGAGCTTTATTACAACGGCCCCGGCGACCTTTTGGACACCGCCGAGGGGCGCGCGAAGTTCTGCCGCCTCAATGACACCACCGTGTTCAGAAAGCCCGACCCGGAGTTCCCCGGCTATAAAATCTGGGTGTTCAACAATCAGGGTCAGGGGCTGGTCATCAAAAAACGCAGCCGCGTTGACCCCAAGCTCATGGAAAACGTGGAATACGACGCCGACGGCAACGAGCTCAGCCGCTCTTACGAGCCGGCGTGACGGCGTTTTCGACCCGTCTGCCCGGCAGACGGGTCTGACTATATTGACACACCGAGGTATGGCACATGAAAAGGGTACACATCGCCGCTTCAAGTGAATATGACGTTGTCATCGGCGCGGGGCTTTTCCGCGAGGCCGGGGCGCACTTCGCCGAGGCCGTTGGCCGCGGGGGGAGCGTGGCGATAATCGCGGGGGCGCAGGTCGCCGCGATATATGCCGAGCCCTTGGCTGATGCACTGCGCGGTGCGGGGTATGCTGTGCATGTGTTCACCTATCCCGGCGGGGAAGGGCGCAAAACTCTCGCCACGTATGAGGAGATACTGCGCTTTTTGTCCGAAAAGCGCATGACGCGCGGAGACACCGTGGCCGCCCTCGGCGGCGGGACGACGGGCGATGTCGCGGGCTTTGCCGCGGCGACGTATCAGCGCGGCATGAAGCTGGTGCAGCTGCCGACGACGTATCTCGCGGCGGTGGATTCCTCCGTCGGCGGCAAGACCGCCGTGAATCTCGACGCGGGCAAAAACCAGGTCGGCTGCTTTTATCAGCCGCGCCTTGTCTTGTGCGACACCGACGCCTTCGCCACCCTGCCCGAACGCGAGCGGGTGAGCGGCATGGGCGAGATTGTGAAATACGGCGTTTTGGGCGGGGAGGCGCTTTTTGCCCTTGTCGAAAACGCGGACTCCGCCGCCGTCGATGAGGCGCTCATCGCCCGCTGCGTGGGGATAAAAAGCCGGTATGTCGCCGCCGACGAATTTGACACCGGCGCGCGCATGCTGCTCAATTTCGGCCACACCGTCGGCCACGCCATCGAAAAATGCAGCGCTTACACCGTGCCGCACGGTCACGCCGTGGCGGCGGGCATGGCGATTATATCCCGCGCCGCCGCGGCGCGCGGGATTTGCGGCGCGTCGCTGCCCGCGCGGCTTGCCGCCGCGCTTGAACGCCACGGCCTCCCCACGGGGACGGACATTCCCGCCGCGTCTCTGTGCCGCGCGGCGTTATCGGACAAAAAGCTTTCCGCCGGGCGTCTCCGGCTCATCGTTCCGGAAGAAATGGGGAAGTGCCGCGTTGAAGAAATCGCGCCGGAGGCGCTTGTCGATTGGCTGAACGCCGGAGGTGTGCCGTGCTGATTTTGCCCGGCGCGCGCCATGGCGCGGTCACGGCGCGCGCATCCAAATCCCATGCTCACCGCCTGCTCATTCTCGCCGCGCTGGGCGCGGGCGAGTGCTTTGTCGACCTTGAAAACGCATATTCGCGCGACACCGACGCCACCGCATGCTGCCTTGCCGCACTGGGCGCGGGAATAACGCGCGCAAACGGGGGCTACCGCGTGCGGCCAATCGCCGCCGCGCCGCGCGGCGGCGTGACGCTCGACTGCGGCGAGAGCGGGGCGACGCTGCGCTTTATTCTGCCTCTGTGCGGCGCGCTGGGTGTCGAGGCGAAAATCCTCACCCATGGCCGCCTCGGCGCGCGGCCGATTGCCGCGCTTGAAAACGCACTGAGGGCACACGGGATGGCGCTTTGCCGCACCGATGACGGCGCACTTTGCTGCACCGGGCAACTCACGCCCGGTGAATACACGCTGGACGCGACTGTGTCCTCGCAGTTCGTCTCCGCGCTTTTGCTTGCACTTCCCCGCCTTGACGGGGCGATCCGCCTCGCCGTCACGGGCGAGGATAATTCCGCCGGGTACATCGCGCTCACCGAGCGCGCCCTCGCCTCGGCGGGCATCGACTTTGAAAAACACGACAGAACATATATTATCCCCGGCAATCGACGCCCGGCTCTGCCGCCTTGTGTCCGCGCCGAGGGCGACTGGTCGGGCGCGGCGGCGTTTTTGTGCATGGGCGCGCTGAGCGCGCAGGGTGTGGCCGTCACGGGGCTTGACATGAACTCCGCCCAGCCGGATCGCGTCGTGGCCGCGCTGCTGCGCGGCTTTGGGGCGGAGGTGACGGAGACGGCGGAGGGCGTTTTCGTGCGCGGCGGCGCGCACCTTGTCGGCGCGGATATCAACGCCGCGCCCGCGCCGGATCTTGTGCCGGTGCTCGCCGCGCTCGCGGCCTGTGCCGAGGGCGAGACGCGGATATATAACGCCGCGCGCCTGCGGCAAAAGGAATCCGACCGCCTCGCCGCGACGGCGCGGCTCATCAACACCCTCGGCGGCGCGGCGCGGGAGACGGCGGACGGGCTTATAATCCGCGGCGTGCCCCGTCTGCGCGGCGGCGCGGCGTGTGCCGCGCATGACCACCGCATCGCAATGGCGGCGGCCGTGTGCGCCTGCCAAAGCGCTGCCCCCGTCGAGCTTGACGATGGCGAATGCGTTGAAAAATCATACACCGACTTCTGGTCGGACTTTGAAAGCCTGAAAACGGGAGGTGACGGGGCGTGAGCAGCTACAAGGGCGAACTGCGCCTTGAAATATTCGGCCAATCGCACGGTGAGTGCGTCGGCATGCACCTTGACGGCGTCCCCGCCGGGGTGAAAATCGACCTTGACGCGCTTCAAGCCTTTCTCAATCGCCGCGCCCCCGGCGGGGGCGGCGGCGCAACCGCCCGGCGCGAGCGTGACATTCCGCACTTTGTCTCCGGCCTTGCCGACGGCATGACCGACGGCGGGCGCATCACCGCCGTCATCGCCAATGAGGACGCGCGCCCGGCGGATTATGGCGCATTGCGCCTCATTCCCCGCCCCGGCCACGCGGACTACACCGCGTATATGAAACACGGCGAAATCGCCCCCGGCGGCGGGCAGTTTTCCGGGCGGATGACCGCGCCCTTGTGCGTCGCGGGCGGCATCTGCAAGCAACTTTTATCCCGCGAGGGAATTGAGATAATCAGCCGCATTGCCGAAATCGCGGGCATTGCCGACGACGGCGCGCTGACGCGCCCCACGGCGAACATGCCCTTTCCCACGGTTTCGCGCGAGCAGGGCGAGAAAATGCGCGCGGCCATCGCCGCGGCCAAGGCCGAGGGCGACAGCGTGGGCGGGGTCATCGAGTGCGCGGTTATGAATGCGCCCGTCGGCCTGGGCGGCGCGCTCTTTGACGGGCTGGAGGGGCGCGTCGCCGCGCTTGCCCTCGCCATTCCCGCGGTCAAGGGTGTGGAGTTCGGCGCGGGCTTTGCCGCGGCGAAAATGCGCGGCAGCGAGAATAACGACGCCTTTGCCGTCGAAAACGGCCGCGTCGTCACCGAAACGAACAATTCCGGCGGCATACTCGGCGGGATAAGCGACGGAATGCCGATAGTGTTCCGCGTCGCCGTCAAGCCCACGCCGTCCATTGCCGCGAGGCAAAAATCCGTTGACCTCGCCGCAATGCGCGAAACCGAAATCTCCGTCACCGGGCGGCATGACGCGTGCATCGTGCCGCGCGCCGTGCCCTGCGTCGAGGCCGTGGCGGCCATCGCCGTTTATGACGCGCTCCTCGCCCGCCGCCGCGAGGCGGCGACGGATTCGCCCGACCTCGCCGTACTTCGGCGGAGGCTGGACGCGGCCGACCGCGCGCTTTTCGCCGCGTTTGATGAGCGCATGGCGCTCTCGGGCGAAATCGGCGCATATAAGCGCGCGCATGACCTGCCCGTTTCGGACTTGTCGCGCGAGGGTGAAAAGAGCGCGCGCATTGCCGCCGCCGCGCCGGAGGGCTTGGGCGAATACTCCGCCGCGCTCTATGCCGAGCTTGCGCGCCTCAGCCGCGAGTATCAGGCCGCGAGCGCGCCGACGGAGGACGAGCCATGAAAAAATTCGGACTTCTCGGCGGCAAGCTCGGCCACAGCTATTCTCCCGAAATTCACGCGCTTTTATCCGATTATGATTACGCGCTTTACGAATGCCCCCCGGAGGGGCTTGAAAAGTTTGTGCGCGGCGGCACGCTTGACGGCTTCAATGTCACCATTCCGTACAAAATCGCCGTCATGCCCTTTTGCGACGCGCTGAGCGACACCGCGCGCACCATCGGCAGCGTCAACACCGTCGTCCGCCGCCCCGACGGCGCGATTTTCGGCGACAACACCGATGCCTTCGGCTTTGAAAGCCTTGTCCGCTCAAGCGGCGTCACCGTCGCGGGCAAGCGCGCCGTCGTGCTGGGCAGCGGGGGCGCGTCGCGCACGGTGTGCGCGGTGCTCGCGGCCATGGGCGCGCTCGACGTGCGCGTGCTCTCTCGCGGCGGCAAGGACGCCTACGGCGACCTCGCGCCTTATGCCGACTGCAAAATCCTCGTCAACGCCACGCCCGTGGGCATGTTCCCGAATAACGGAGTGTCGGCGGTGATGCTCGATGACTTCGCGCGCTGTGAGGCCGTTTTTGACCTTGTTTATAACCCCGCGCGAACCGCGCTCATGCTTCAGGCCGAGGCGCGCGGCATTCCCTGCGCGGGCGGACTTAAAATGCTCGTGGCGCAGGCCAAGCGCAGTGCCGAGCTTTTCACCGGCTGTGCCATTGACGACGCCGAAATCGACCGCGTCACGGCCGTAATGGCGCGCAAAATGCAAAATATCATCCTCATCGGCATGCCCGGCTGCGGCAAAACCACGCTCGGCCGCCTCGCGGCGGCGCGGCTGGGGCGGGAGTTTGTCGACTGCGATGAATATATTGAAACCACCGTCGGCACTGCCCCCGCCGGGCTTATCACCGCGCGCGGTGAGGCCGCCTTTCGCGCCATGGAGACCGAGGCGCTCTCCGCGCTCTCCAAGCGCTCCGGCCTCGTCATCGCGACCGGCGGCGGCGCCGTCACGCGGGCGGAGAATTACCCTCTTTTGCACCAAAACGGTATTATAATCGCCGTTGAGCGCGCGCTTGACGCCCTCGCCACCGACGGCCGCCCACTCTCCGGCGGCGGGCTTGCCGCGCTGTACGCCGCGCGCGCCCCGCTCTACGCCCGCTTTGCCGACTGCGTCGTTGATAATAACGGCACAATTGACCGCGCCGTGGAGGCAATAATTAAAGCGGCGGAGAATCCGCCGCAAGTATAAGCTGCGCAGTATAATGCCGCCCGGCGTGTGCCGGGCGGCTGATTTTTCACCTGATAAGCTCGTTCGCTTGTCATTTCTCCGCCCCCGCGTCAAGTGTGCCGGGCGCGGCGTAGAGAGCGGGGTTCTCGCTTTTGTAAAAATACGTGTTGCCCAAAAGCCGGTCGCAGAACATGGCGTAAAGCCCTTCGTGGGGTGCATCGTCAATGCCCACCACGGCCGGTTCGAGCATTCTCTCGCCCATCAGCAGCCGCAGTGACACCCGCGCGCATGCGCCGGACGGCGTGCGGCATGCGTCAAATTCGCGCATGCTCACGCTGCCCGTCTCGTCCGGCTGGCATATCACGGCCTCCAGTGAGTTTGGGTATTCGCTCGACGCGAGGCGGTTGAGCATCACCTCCCCGGCGCAAAGCCGCAGCTCGTCCGAGCAACGGTAGCTCCCGTATTCAAGATATATGTAGCGCGAGAGCAGATACAATTCGTCAAATGACACGGGGACATAGTCCGCCTCACCCCGCTGGGATTCGTCGCGCAGGATTTGGGCGCGGTGACCTGCGCGCACATCGCCCAGCACCGCCGCGCGCAGCATTGCGTCAAGATAATCCGGCTCAGGCTCCGGCAGCGGCATGGCGCAGGTGGTCAGCCCCAGCGCCGCCGCGAGCGCGGCAATAAGCACGATCAGCTTTTTCACGCTTTTCACCTCCGTCTCTACTATAACCCCGCGCAAGCGAGAAAACTGTCGGAACAAGGTGAGAAGCATACCACCCGCGCCAACCCCGCCGCCGGACACATCCGGCGGCGGGTGTACTATCCGGGCAATGTGCACGCGCTTGCGCGCGTGCTGGAATCCTACAGCCCCGACGAAACCGAGGCTGCCGTCCGGCGTCTAATTGAAAGCGCGACACTGCGCACGGCGGAATATGACATGACCTCGGCGGTATTCGCCCAAAGCGTCATGTCGTATCTACAGGGCGCCGCCGCTGCGGATACGGTTTTGGACGCCGCACAGGGCAAACTGAATATATTTGCCGCCGAGCGCGGCGACTGAGGCGCAAAATGCCCGGCGTTCCGCTTTCGCAGAACTCCGGGCAACTATTTTTAATTGGCAATATATCAGCCCGCGTCAATCGTGATGCTCCATCGGTTTTCGTAGCTTGCGCCGGGGGCGAGGCGGACGAGGTCGGCGCGGCGGGAGAAATCCTCGCTCACGCCGTGGCGGCCGGGGAGAGAGAGCCACGGCTCAATGCAGACGAAGGGCGCGTCGGTTTTGGGCTTGTGCCAAAAGCCGATGTAGGGCATGTCGGGATAGCTGACGGTGACGGAGCGGCGCGTTTTGGCCGAGACGAGGCTGACCTCACGCGCGGCGTTTTTGAGGAAAATGGCGTCATCGTCGAAAAGCTCATGGGCGAGCGGGATTGTCTGCCCGTCGGCGAGGGGGTAGGGCGTGTCAACGCCGGAGAGGAGCACGTCCTCGGCAAAGCCGATGCGCTCAGGCGAGCACGGGCGCGAAAAGCGCAGCGCATAATCTGAAAACTCCGTGCCCTCATCAAGCGGAACGCGAAACCCAGGATGCCCGCCGAGGCCGAAGCTGATCTCCTGCCCGTCGTGGTTTATGACGCGGTATGTAATCTCAACCGTTGAGCCGCAAAGCGCGTATTCAACGGCAAATTCAAAGGCGAAGGGATAGCTTTCGCGCGTGGCGGCGTTGTCGCGCAGGGTGAGGGTGAGGCGGCTTTCTTCGCGCCCGGTCACGGCGAACTCGCTCGTCGAGGCAAAGCCGTGAATCTTCATGGGGTATTTCACGCCGTTGACAGTGTGCATTTGATCCTTCATGCGCCCGACGAACGGGAACAGCACCGGCGCGCGGCCGCGCCAATAGCGCTCATCGCCGTTCCAAAGGTAATCCACGCCGTCGGCACTTGCCAGCTCCGTCATCTGCGCGCCGAGGGTGTCCACTGTGAGGGTGAGGCGGTCATTTTTAATAGTTATAAGCATGTCACTTCGCTTCATTCTTTGACTCCTTTTATAATCTCGGCGCTGTCACCGTGTTTTTCAACGCCATTATGGCATACAGCGCCGAGATTTTCAAGAGCGGGCGCGCTATTTATCCCGGCTTTTGCACAAAAGCGCCACCGCCACGGCGAAGAACACCGCCGCGGTTATCCCGGCGGCGGAGGCGGTGAAGCCGCCGGTGAACGCGCCGATGAGGCCGGACTTCGCCACGGCCTCGCGCACGCCTTTGGCCAAGGTGTTGCCGAAGCCCGTCAGCGGTACGCTCGCCCCCGCGCCCGCGAAATCAACCAGCGGCTGATACAGCCCCAGCGCGCCGAGGACGACGCCCGCCACCACGTAGCTTGTGAGAATGCGCGCGGGGGTGAGCTTGGTGCAGTCGATGAGCACCTGGCCGACAACGCACAGCAGCCCGCCCACGGCGAACGCCTTTATATAATCCATTATTTCGCCCATGCTCAGCCCTCCGTTTCCAGTGCCACGGCGTGGCAGATGCCGGGGATGCTGTGCCCCTGCTGGGCGCTCGTCGGGCTCATGAGCGCGCCCGTGGCGGCAAAGAGCACCCGGTGCCACACGCCCTTGCGCATGGCGGGCAGAATGTGCGCGCACAGCACGCTCGCGCTGCACCCACAGCCCGAACCCCCGGCATGCACGTCCTGCGTGCGCAAGTCGTACATCAGCACGCCGCAGTCCATATACCGCATGCCGAGGTCAACGCCGTCGCGCGCGAAAAGCGCGGCGAGGATATCGTGCCCCAACGCGCCGAGGTCGCCGGTGAAAATGGCGTCATAATCGTCCGGAGTGCGCCCGGTGTCGGCAAAATGCGCGCTGAGCGTTTCGTAGGCCGCCGGTGCCATGGCCGCGCCCATGTTGTTCGCGTCGGTGATGCCCGCGTCGCATATTTTGCCGAGCGTGACATGCGTGACGGCGGGCGCGCCGTCATCGTGCGCGCCATCCCCGGCGGCGAGGATAACCGCTCCCGCGCCCGTCACCGTCCACTGCGAGGTCGGTGTTCGCTGCCCGCCGTATTCCAGCGGGAAGCGGTATTGCCGCTCGGCGGTGCAAAAGTGCGAGCCGGTGGCGGCGCAGATACGCGCACCGTACCCGCCGTCGAGCAGCATCGCCGCGAGGGCGAGCCCCTCGGCCATGGTCGAGCACGCGCCGTATATCCCCAAGTGCGGCGCGCCGGAGTCGGCAAGGGCGAAGGTCGAGCCGACGCACTGGTTGAGAAGATCCCCGGCAATGATGCCGTCGAGCGCGCCGGGCGCGACGGCGGCCTTGGCGCAGGCCAAATCAAACGCCTGACGCAGCATGTGCGACTCCGCCGCCTCCCAGGTCTTTTCGCCGAAATACGAGTCGGCGGAGATATAGTCAAAGCACGCTTTCAGCGGCCCTGCGCCCTCGCGCTTGCCCACCACCGCCGCCGACGCCGCCGCGCGCGGCCGCGACGGCAGCAAAACCGTCTGTGCCCCAAGCTTTTTCATCGCAATACCTCGCTTGATAGTTTAATGAGCTTAGTATTGCCCGAAATGTGAATAATATCAAACCCGCGCCGAGTGAAAATGCACTCGGCGCGGGTTTTGTCATTTGCGTACTATTATTTCACCGTCTTGGCGACCTCGTGGGCGATTTGGAAGAAGTTTTTATAGCTGTCGCGCATGTCCTCGCGGCAGGCGAAGCCGTGGCGGATGTGGGTGTCAAAATCAAGGGGGATGGTGACGCAGCCGTAAAACAGCTTGCCGATGTCCTCGTCGGCGGTGTAGATGCCGCCCTTGCCGATGAGCTGGAGAATTTCGTATTTATCGTTTTTCGGCTCGACAAGCGGCACGTGCAGACCGCACGACTCAATATACATCAAAAGATATCGGCTGAGCTTCAGGTTCTCTGTGGGCACGATGAGCGAGTAGCCGTCCAAATCCTCCGGCTTGAGAATGGTTTTTCGCGCGAGCGGGTGGTCATCGGACATGACGCAATAGCTCGTCACCGTCGATAGCTCCTCCAAATACACCCCCGGCGGGCACAGCCCGTCGGTCGCAAAGTGCTCGATGATGTCATAGCGGTAATTCCGAAGCCCGTCCAGCCAGCCGCCGAAGTTCGTGTCCGTGACGAATTCCGGGGGCACGGCGTCCGGGAACGCGCGGACATAGCTGCTGCACACGGCCTCCATGAAGGTGGGGAGCTTGATGGAGTTCATCATGGGGATGCGTATGCTTTCCTCCGCCTTGCTGGCAAGGCGGCAGCGGGAGAGCGTGCGCGCATAGAGCGCGGAAATCTCCTGCGCACCGGACAAAAACTCCCGCCCCGCCAGCGTGAGCGTCATGCCCTTGCGGGTGCGGATAAAAAGCTTCGCCCCGACCTCTTCCTCCAAAAGATCCATCTGCTGCGCCAGCGCCTGCGGCGAAATGAAAAGCTCTTTCGCCGCGGCGGTTATGCTGCCGGCTTGAATCACGGTCATGTAAGAATACAGCCACTTGCTGTTCATGAAAAAGCCCTCCGATCATATCAGTATCAGGTTTTGACTTGACATGCGCGGTATATTAAACTGTTTTATTTTTAACGCTCCAATTGCTACAATAATAACAGACGCGAGAAAGGCTGTCAAGTCAACGCCGATACCCCGGCAAGCCCCTCAAACGCGCCTGACTGCCTTTTGATCGACACAAAAAATATTTGATATCGGAGGAACACAAAAATGGCAGAAAAGAAAATGCAGGTCGATTCTCTTCATCATCAGATGACCACCGTCAAGGACATGGACGCGGCAATCCACCTTTATCAGGACGTTTTGGGCTTGGAGCTGACCTCCCGCCTCATCGTCCCCAACGACATTCTCCCCGATGACGTCGGTTCGAGCAAGGTCTTTTCCGACGGCATTGACCACGTTTGGGAAATCGCCACTCTCGACAACTGGAAGGGTGCGCCCATTGAGCTGTGCCACCCGATTTATCCCCCCGTCGAGGTCATGAACCCCAAGACCGATTACGGCTACACCGGCCACACCGAGCAGGGCTTCGCCGTCACCGATATTCACGGCTGGTATGACTGGATAACCGAGAACGGCTATCGCACGCAGTCCCCCGTGTGGGAGGCTGCCCCCGGCTGCTACTCCTTCGCCTTCTACGATGTTGAGGGCAACGTCATTCAGCTCTACGAAGACCCGTCCCACCCCGCCATCCCCGCATGGACGAAGATGGATCTGCCCGTGAGCGACTTCCGCACCCCCGAGCAGAAGGAATGGGCCGAGAAGACCTACAAGGACTAATCAAGCCCCATAATTCAAAATACATAAAGGAGAAATCGCGATGAAAATTCTACGCTTTGACCACATGCACATTTCCCCGGACAATTACGATGAATTCGTCGGCAACCTGCAAAAGCTCATCGGACACGATGTCGTGATGAACATGCCCATGCCGGATTACGGCATGGATGTCGCCTATGAGCCGTTCCCCGTCGGCATGGAGGCGTTCAAAATAGTCGCCGAGTCGAACGACTCCTATTCCTACAAGGCCGCCAAGACCGAAAAGGGCATATTCTCCGTCGCGTTCAAGGTGGAAAACCTCGCCGAGGCCGCGGCCGAGATGGAGGCCAAGGGCTGGAAAAAGCTCGAAGAGTACCCCAACGGCCCGATTCAGGAAGCTCTTTTCGACACCAAGAAGGACTTCGGCTTTTACATGGAGCTCATCGAGTACCCCTTTGACACGATGTTCGACATGTTTGCCATGGCAAATCAGGGCTGATATACATCACAAACAACAAGGAGGATTTTGACTTATGTGGTTTATGAATGAAGAGCGCGAAATGCTGCAAAGCATGGCGCATGACTTTGCCGAAACCGAGGTTAAGCCCTTTATAAAGGAGATGGAGGAGCACGGCACGTTCCCCCACGAGATAATGAGAAAGGCCGCCGAGTGCGGCATCACCGGCCTCATCCTGCCCGAAAGCTGCGAGGGCACGGGGCCGAGCTGGGTCGACTTCGGCATCTGCGTGGAGGAGATATCCAAGGAAAGCTGCGTCGTGGGCAACTGCCTTGCCTCCCAATACGCCGGCACCAGCCTTTTGACCATGCTCGGCCGCCCCGACATTGAAGAAAAGCTCCTCAAGCCCATCTGCCGCGGCGAATTCATAATGGCCACCTCCCAGTGCGAGCCGTGCGGCCAGACCCGCCTTGACGACCAAAAGAGCCACTTTGAGCTTGACCCCGAAACCAATGAGGTCATCCTCAACGCCAGCAAGATTTTCACCACCAACGCGGGCGAGGCCGAGTGGTATCTCGTCGGCGCGAAAGCCCCCGAGGGCATGGGCGGCAAGTTCGGCTATGTTCTCGTCCACAAGGACACTCCGGGCGTCATCTGCGCGCATGTTGAGCACAAAATCGGCTGGAACGGCTCGTCCACCGGCTCGATGATTTACAACAACGTCCGCGTCCCGATGGAAAACCTCATGCTCGCGATGGACATGGACGAGGAGACCACCTACTACGGCGGCGGCAACATCGGCGTGCTGGTTGCACTCACCGCGATAGGCGGTGCCGAGGGCGTCCTCGAAAAAACCATTGAAAACGCCAAGAGCC
This sequence comes from uncultured Oscillospiraceae bacterium, assembly GCA_964644305.1. Classification (GTDB taxonomy): domain Bacteria; phylum Bacillota; class Clostridia; order Oscillospirales; family Oscillospiraceae; genus Limivicinus. The sequence goes on along the minus strand of CAZXVA010000003.1, from coordinate 33,659 downwards.
GCATGCACGGCGACAAGAGCATTTGGGATTCCTATCAGGCCATGCGCCACACCATCGCCGAGCTGTGGATGGACGTGGAGATGCTGCGCTGCGCGGTTTACACCATACTCGAAAACATCGACAAGGGCGACCCCGACGCACTCAATCAGGCGTGGGCAATCAAGTCCAAGGCCGCGAGAATGTTCGAGCATGTGGCAAGCGAGTGCATTGTGCTCAACGGCGGCAACGGCGTCATCCGCGAAAACGGCATTGAGCGTTACCTGCGCGACGCGAAGGTGTGCTCCATCGGCTGCTTTGCCCTGCCGCACATCACCGAGATGATCGCCAACCACCTTTAATTGCGAGAGGGAAACACAATGGCACTCAACATAGCGGTATGTCTCAAGGTCGCCCCCGATCCCAACCAATACAGCAAGATTGCTCTCGACCCCGTCACCAAAACTCTTGTGCGCGCGGGCATCGACTCTGTCATCAGCTCGACCGACCTGCACGCGCTGGAGCTTGCACTGGTGCTGAAAAAGCAGTTCGGCGGCAAGGTCACTCTCGTGTCCATGGGGCCGCCCTCCAACGAAAAGCAGCTGCGCGAGGGCTTGGGCTACGGCGCAGATGAAGCAATTCTGCTCAGCGACAGAAAGCTCGGCGGCGCAGACGCGCTCGCCACGTCCTACACGCTCTTCAAGGGTCTTGAAAAGACCGGGCCTTATGACCTCGTCCTCCTCGGCAACATCAGCGACGACGGCTCGACCGCGCATGTCCCGTCTCAGCTGGGTGAATGGCTGGGCGTGGCGCATTTGACGGACGTTGTCGCCTTTGCGGCAGAGGATGAGGGCTCCGCCCTCGTCACAAAGGACATTGAGGGCGCGGCGGCGACGTACAAGGTCACGTTCCCGGCGGTGCTGGGCGTGACGAAGCGGCTCAACACCGTGCGCCACCCGAACGTGCGCGATATATTCGCCGCGAAGAAAAAGCCGTTCGCCGTGCTCACGGCGGACGACCTTGACGGACTTGATGAAAGCTGCATCGGCCTTGCCGGTTCGCCCACTCAGGCTGTCGGCTATCTCTCGGCCGACTTCCACCGCGAGTGCACCGAGCTTGGCGGCAAGCCCGCCGAGGCCGCAGCAGAGCTGGCAAAGCTCATCAAGAACGTTTGCAAATAAGGAGGGTGTGAAAATGTCTAAGGAAATATGGATTTTTGCCGAAACCATCGACGGCGTTGTCGCCCCTTCGTACTACGAGATTCTCTCCGAGGCCAAGCGCGTTTACGCCGCGGCGGACAAGCCCGCCTTCGCCGCGCTCGTCCTCTCCGCCGACGGCAAGACCGTCGATGAGCTGAAAGCAAGCGGCGTGGACAAGGTTGTGACAGTCGAGCACAGCAAGCTCGCGGGCTATAACCCCGCGTACTTCACCGCAGCGTTCACCGCCGCCGTCAGAGAGCTGAACCCGGACGTCGTCCTCGTCGCGGCAAGCTCTGTCGGCTCGGAGCTTGCCCCCGGCGTGGCCGCGAAGCTGCGCACGGGCTTGGCCGCCCACTGCACCCGGCTCACCCTCGATGAGGGCGGCGAGCTGCACATGATCGCCCCCGCTTTCGGCGGCAACCTCATGGGCGAATACGTCATCCCCAACGCCCGCCCCGTCATGGCCTCGATAAAGCCGGGCGTGTTCGAGCGCGGCGCGCTCGAAGCGAAGGCGGCCGAGGTCGTCTCCGTCGCCGCGCCCGTGCTTGACACTCTCGACGCCGGCATCGAGCTTGTTGAGATAAAGCCGAGCGAGACGACCGAGACCCCCGTGGACAAGGCCGAGTATCTCGTGTGCGCGGGCTTCGGCTGCGCGATGAGCGGGAATCTCGACAAGGCCAAAGAGCTTGCCAAGCGCATCGGCGCCACCGTGTGCTACACCCGTCCGCTTGCCGACCTGGGGTACTATCCCAACGAAAAGGGTATGGTCGGCACCTCCGGCAAGACCGTCAAGCCCAAGCTGTACATCGGCTTCGGCGTGTCCGGCGCGGGTCAGCATGTCTGCGGCATGAAGGATAGCTCCCTCATCATCAACGTCAACAACGACCCGACCGCGCAGTCTTTCGACATTTCCAACTACAAGGTGGTTGCCGACTGCGGCGCGATACTCGACGAGCTGTTGAACATCATCTGATTCAATCTACTTATTATCAAAAGGAGAAATCATTATGGCACTCACTGCTGACAGCAAGGTGAAAGACCTCGCGGCAAATCCGCAGGCATGCGAAATCTGCAAGAAGTACGGCATGGATCTGAGCGACAAGCGCATCAAGATGGCCTTCGGCATCTCCGCCCGCGCGCTGCAAAAGTTCCCCGCCACCGGCATGAGCTTGGAGAATCTCGAAGCCATGGACGCCGAGCTCAAAGCCGCAAATCTGGAGTAATTGCACAACACAAACCCAAACAATACAGCGCGCGCCGCGGACAATCCGCGGCGCGTGTGTTTTTGATATTCAATTTTGCGAGAGCTTATCGGATTCGCGACTTTGCCTCACCCCACAAAGGCGCTGTCGTAGTCATACTCGACATCGCCGGGGGAGTATATGCGCTCGTTTGCGGAGAGGGCATAGGTGTTGTCGGGGCGGGGGGTGAGGGTGACGCGGTGGGTGAAGGCGCAGTCCGTCGCGCGCTCGACGTACAGCGCCTCGACCGTCAGGGTTATCGTCCCGTCGGGGTTTTCTTGCACGGCGGTGACCTCCGGAATGGGGACGCTGTCGTCCTTATGCGCGGCGGTGACGTCGATGGGATAGGCCGAGTGCTCGGCATTATATATCGCCGCCGCAAGCAGCGCGCTGTCGTCTGCGGCAATGTATTTCGACACCAGCGACTCAAACTCCGCCTTGGGCACGAGGGAATACGACGTGCCCTCAAGCGCGGGGTAGGGATTGTCAAAATAATATAAGTACGCCCCGTGCTCGGCACGCCACAGGGACAAAAACGCGTCATTGAGATTCACGCCCGTCAAATCCCGCGCCGTCCACGAGCGGGTGAACAGCCGATTTGCGTTATATCCGATTGGGACGACGTATTTGTCATACGCCGCCACGGCCTCATCGCGTCGTTCAAGGCGGAGCATCGTGGTGGGGACAATGTACCCATCGTGCTTGCTGGGCGCGGTGTTGTCCGGGATATCGCAGGTATAGATGAGATACCCCTTGTCGCTTATGCGAAAATCCGAGAGCGCGTAATCCGAGGAGAAGGTGACCTCGCCCTCGGCGTCGCCGTCCGCGTCGCTGACGCGGACGCTTTTGCAGCGCCATGTGTCGGCGTGATAAAACGCCGTGTACACCACGCCGCCGTCGGCGCACACGCGCACATAGCCCATACCGGCGAGCTTTCCCTCGGCCATGGACGCGGCAAAGGCGCGGAGCTTATCGCCGTTTACAAAGCCGCGCTTGCCCTGCTCGTCAACGGCAACGTACCCCGCCGCGCCGAGCGCGGCGAGAACGCCGTCAATGTCCGCACCTTGTGCCGCGCTTTCGCGGCTTATGCGCGCGGCGTCAAGAGCCGTTGCCTCGGCGGGGTCGGGCGCTTTCGCACCGTCCTGCCCGCCGCCGCAGGCGGCGAGCAGGATAAGCGAGGCCAAGCACAGCACGGCGGCAAAAAGCCGCCGTGAAATCGTCATGAATTTGCTCATGGGGTTTACTGCGCGGTCACGATGTTGAGGATAATCTCAACGGCGGTGTCCATGGCCTCGGCGGTGATGTGCTCATACGGGCCGTGGAAGGAATACCCGCCCGTGCCGAGGTTGGGGCAGGGCAAACCGCGGAAAGAAAGCTGTGCCCCGTCCGTGCCGCCGCGAATGGGGACGCGCACGGGCGCAAGCCCCGCTTTTTCGATGGCGCGCTCGGCGCGCTCAACCACGTCCATGCGCGCGCTGAGCTTTTCGGCCATGTTGCGGTATTGCTCGGTGAGCGTGAGCACGGCGGTGGCGGCGCCGTATTTTTCGTTTATCAGCTTTTCAATGTGGCGCAGGGTGTCGAGGCGCGCGGCGAAGTGCGCCGCGTCATGGTCGCGCACGATGTAATCAAGCTCTGCCCGCTCGACTGTGCCGCGCATCTCCAGCAGATGATAAAAGCCCTCATAGCCCTCGGTGTTCGCGGGGGTCTCCCCGGCGGGGAGCATGGCGTTTATCTCTCCCGCCACGAGGCAGGCGTTTATCATGGTGTTTTTCGCGTCACCGGGGTGGATGTTGAAGCCGTTTATCTCCCAGTGAGCGCCGGCGGCGTTGAAGGTCTCAAAGTTGACCTCCTCCAGCTCGCCGCCGTCGACGGTGTAAGCATAGTCCGCGCCGAGGCGGCCGAGGTCGAGCAGCGCCGCGCCGTGGCCGACCTCTTCATCGGGCGTGAAGCACACGGCGATACGCCCGTGGGGCAGCCCCTCGGCGATGATGCGCTCACACGCGGTGACAATTTCGGCCACACCCGCCTTGTCGTCCGCGCCGAGGACGGTGGTGCCGTCGGTGGTGATGAGGGTCTGGCCGCGAAGCTTGTGAAGCTCCGGGAATTTCTCCGGCGTGAGGCTGCGCCCGCTCTCGCCGAGGGCGACAGAGCTGCCGTCATAGTTTTCAATCAACTGCGGGCGCACATTCTCCCCGGAGAAATCCGGGACGGTGTCGATGTGCGCGATGAGGCCGATGCTCGGCGCGCTCTCCAGCCCCGCGCTTGCGGGGAGAACGGCGTAAACATAGGCATGCTCATCGTGGCTCACCTCCGCCATGCCGAGCGCGGCGAGCTCATCGGCCAGGGCGCGGGCAAGGTCATGCTGGCGCGCGGTGGTGGGGGTGGTGTCGCTCTGCTCGGAGGAAGCGGTGTGAATTTTGACGTATTTCAAAAATCTTTCGTAGGCTTTCATTGGGTTCTCCTGTGCTCAGATGTTCAAAGCAAGCTCGCCGAGGGCGATTTTGCGGCACTCGGCGGTGCTTATCGCGCCCTTGTGGGTGCGCGGCAGCTCGGTTTTGACGATGACATGGCGCGGCAGCTTGAAGTAGGCAATGAGCGGGCGCAGATATTCGCGCGCCTCGTCCGCCGTGATGGCCGTGCCCGGCGCGGGAATGATGAAGGCGCAGATTTCCTCGCCGAAATGGCGGTCGGGCACGCCGATGACCTTGCAATCGGCCACGGCGGGGTGCTTGATGAGCGCCTGCTCAATCTCCAACGGGCTGATGTTCTCGCCGCCGCGGATGATGAGCTCTTTGCAGCGCCCCTTGAGGGTGATGTTGCCGAACTCGTCCAGTACGCCGAGATCGCCGGTGTGAATCCAGCCCTCGGCGTCGAGAGTTTTGGCGGTTTCGGCCTCGTCGCCGTAATACTTCTGCATGGCGAGATAGCCGCGCACGCAGATTTCGCCCACCTCGCCCACGGGCAGGGGCGCGCCGGTGTTCATGTCGGCAATTTTGCCTTCGACGTGGTTCATGAAGTGGCCGACGGTGGTGCTTCTGACGTGAACGTCGTCATCAATGTTGCACACGGTCAGCCCCGCGGTGCACTCGGTTTGGCCGAGGGAGGACATCAGCGTGAAGTGCGGGCCGATGGTGTTTTGAATGCGGACGAAATCCTCCACGGTGTATCCCGCCCCGGCGATCATGCCGATGCGCAGGGTCTTCAGGCGTTCGGGGGAGAAATTTTCTTTGGACAGCATGGCGAAAAACATCGTCGGCACACAGTTGACCACCGTGCACCCAGCGTGCTCGATGGTGTTCATGAGGTTGACGGTGCGGCGGTTTTCGGGGATGCAGACGCATGCGCCCACGGCCAGCGCGGAGAAGAGGTTGACCGAGATGCAAAAGCAGTGGAAAATCGGCATGGCCTCCAGCACGCGATCCTCGCTCGTCATCGCCAGGTCATAAGACTGCTGAATGCCGCCGTTGACGCGGGAATAGTGGCTGGTGCAGACGGCCTTGGGGCGCGAGGTTGAGCCGGAGGTGAAGAGAATGGTGGCGGTGTCCTGCGGCGTGACGAGCGCCGCCGCCGCGCAAACCTCAGCCGCGCCCACAGGCGCAAGCTCCGAAAGCACGGGGTACTTCGCCCCGCAAGGGTTGAGCGAGAGTATCTTTTCAAGGCACTTCGGGCATTCGGCATTGTCAAACAGCTCTTCAAAATGCCCCTCACCCTTGTCGGAATAGCCGAGCAGCAGCACCGAGGACTCGGTCTGCTCAATGAGCGGGAGAAGCTCGGGAATGTTGAGGCTGGTGTTGAGCATGACGGACATTGCGCCGATGTACTCAATGGCGTACATGGTGATGATTCCGTTGGGTCTGGGGTCGGAAAGCAGTGCGACGCGGTCACCCCGGCGGACGCCCAGCGCCATCAGGCGCCCCGCGCACTCGATGACGCGCTCTTCAAGCTCGACATAGCTCATCTCGCGCCCGTCAAACCACAGCGCGGCTTTGTCCGGGTGTTTTTCCGCCGTGCGGCGAATCAGCTGGGCAAGGGTCAGGTTTTCCAAAGGCAGCATATCTTTTTCCACCAATCTTTCAAGTATATTTGTTGTCATTTTCGCGTGAATATGATAATTTCAAAGGTTCCCGGGGAGGAACAAGTTCTTGATTTCGTCCATTCTGCCGCAGCCGAGCCGCCCCTCCGGGCAATAGCCCTTCACCACGCACGACGGCCCCATCGCGTTGAAAACTTTGGGGCAATTGCCGCGCAGGAGGCGCAGCAGCGCCGTCGCGACGGCGCGGATTTCCCACTGCGCGCGTTGGCACGTGCGCAGCTCGAAAAAGAGCAAAAGCTCGCGCGCATTCATGGACGACACCACGTCGGCCAAAGTTCCGCTGAGGGCGAAATACCGGCGATAATCGCGGCAAAGAGCGTCGTCCTCGTGCGCTTTCAGCGTGTTATACGCGCGCTCCACGGCGGCGAGATAGACCCGGCGCGCCTCGGCGTTTTCGTTCACCGAGTCGGGCAGAATGACGTGCGCGGGGTCGAGCGCGTCCAACGGGGGGACGATGAGCGTTTGCATTCTGTGGCGCGCGAGATGCGTGATGCCGGAAAGGGTCAGGCCACGCACGGCGTAGGCGTAGTTCAAAAGCTCCAGCTCGCGCGGACGCGCGGCCTTTATAAGCTGCGCGACGTCGCCCGGCGCGTTGCCGGTGAGGGGTGCTGCCGCCGCGATGAGCGCGGCGGGGTCAACCGGGGCGGACAAAAGCTCAACCCCGCCCGCCTCGGCGGCGGGGACGAGACGCAGCTCGCCGAGCGCCGCGCACGGCACGGCCGCTGTCGCGGTGCAGGCTTTCTCCGCCGTGGCGATATACCCGGCCACGCCGGGGAAGAGCGCCGTGAGCTGCTCTTCAAGCTGGCGGGCAAGCTCTTTGAGCTCCGGCACGGCGCTGCCGCGCCCGGACTTCATCTGCGCGATGATGTGCACAAGCTCGCGGGCGTTGACTGTGCAATAGAAATTGCTGCACAGAGAGTAGGGCAGGATGAAGCGCGCGTCCTCGCGCGGCACGTCAAGGTCAAGAAGGCGCTTGTATGCGGCGAAAAGCGCGTCCATATACTCGCAGTAAAATTCCTTTTCCGCGCCGTCAAGCTCCGGCGGGATATAATACCCCTGCCCGGCAAAATCGACATAACGGCGGGATTTCACCGTGAAGGAGGCGAGCCGGTGCTCAATGAAAAACTGCTCGACATACACCGACACGTTGCGCACGGCCAGCGAAAACACCGCGTGCTCAATCACCGAGCTGTGCCCGGAGGAGAGCACCTTGCCGACGAGCTTGCGGTTGGCCTCGCCGTCGGCGGCCTTGTCGAAAAGCTCATAGGCGTCGCCGGGGGTGGTGGATATTCTCGCCGCGCATGCGCTCACGCGCTCGCCGTCGAGATTATGGCTGACTATTCGGGCGTTTGCATATTCGTGCATGATACGTCCTCCGAATTATTATAAAAATCATTTAATTATATCCTATCCGGCCTTGAATTTCAATCTTGGATTATGCGCGGCGCGTATTGCTTAAAATTTGTTCACATTTGATACTTGAATATAAGCCGCCGACGCGGTAAACTGTTCATATTCAAGGAAGGCGATATTTATGAAACACGATAGCCTCATGCGGCTTGTTCTGGCGGCGTTGTTTGCCGCATTGAGCTGCGTGGCGACGATGCTTGTTCAAATCCCCATCCCCGCCACGGGCGGGTATGTCAACCTCGGCGACGGCGTGGTGCTGTTGGGCGCTTTCTTGCTGGGCGCTGTGCCGGGCTTTTGCGCGGGTGCGCTGGGGTCGATGCTGGCGGATATCCTGCTCGGCTACGCCGTGTACGCGCCGGGGACGTTTGTGATAAAAGGCCTCACGGCCTTGACCGCCGCGCTTATCTTCCGCGCGGGGCGGCGCACTCTGCCCGCGCTCGTGCTCGCCGCAATTGCGGGTGAGGCGGTGATGGTGCCGGGGTACTTCGCGTATGAATCGCTTGTGCTCGGCTTCGGCCCGGCCGCCGCGGCGAGCATTCCGGCAAACGCCGCGCAGGGCGCGATGGGCGCGCTTGCCGCCGTGTGCATTTTCAGGGCGCTTGCCCATGTGCCCGGCATAAACAATTTCAGCCACGGCTGAGGAGGTATATAATATGTATGAGGAAATCACGAACGCGGCACATCGGGCCGTGACGGAGCTGTTGGATAAGGCCGGGCTGAAAGCGGGCGCGCTTTTCGTCGTGGGCTGCTCGTCAAGCGAGATTGTCGGCGCGCAGATCGGCAAGGGGTCGAGCATGGAAGCGGCGCAGGCCGTTTTCGCCGGGATTTACCCGGCGCTCAAAGAGCGCGGGATATACCTGGCCGCGCAGTGCTGTGAGCACCTCAACCGCGCGCTTATTATAGAGGCCGAGGCCGCCGAAAAGCTCGGCTATGACGCGGTCAATGTGCGCCCGTGGGCGCATGCGGGCGGCTCGTTTGCCACGACCGCGTGGGAAAGCTTTGACCACCCCGTCGCGGTGGAGCATGTGCGCGCCGCCGCCGGGCTTGACATCGGCGACACGCTCATCGGCATGCACCTGAAAGACGTGGCCGTGCCCGTGCGCCTCGGCATAAAACGCATAGGCGAGGCCAACCTCGTCGCCGCGCGCACAAGGCCGCGCTTCATCGGCGGCGAGCGCGCGCAGTATTGCGAGGAGCTGAAATAGACAATGCCGAACTACAAGCTGACGCTCTGCTATGACGGGACGCGCTATCGCGGCTGGCAGAGGCAGGGCAACACCGATAACACCCTTCAAGCCGTCGCCGAGGGTGCGCTGGAGCGCGCGATCGGCGAGAGCACGGAGCTGGCCGCCTCCGGGCGGACGGACGCGGGCGTACACGCGGCGCGTCAGGTGTGCTCATTTCACACCCGGCGCGAGCTTGACTGCGCCGGGGCGCTCACCGCTCTGCGCAAAGAGCTGCCGGAGGATATCGGCGCGCTTGACCTCGCCCCGGCCGAGCCGCGCTTTCACGCGCGCTTGAACTGCCGGGAGAAGACATACGTCTATCGCGTGTGGAACAGCGCCGAGCCGAATGTGTTCGACCGGCGGTATATGCACCGCTATGACGGCGCGCTGGATGTCGACGCGATGCGCCGCGCCGCCGCCGCGCTCTGCGGGCGGCACGATTTCACGGCCTTTTGCTCGAATAAGCACATGAAAAAGTCCGCCGTGCGCGATTTGCGCGCGCTGGACATCACCCGCCACGGCGGCGAGCTGCGCTTCACACTCACCGGGGACGGGTTTTTGTATAACATGGTGCGCATAATCGTCGGCACACTCATCGAGGTCGGCGCGCATGAGCGCCGCGCCGACGAAATGGAGGCCATCCTCGCCTCGAAAAAGCGCGAAAACGCCGGCTTCACCGCCCCCGCCCGCGGGCTGATACTGTGGGAAGTGCGGTACTGACGCGGCGCTTTCGGGCGTGTGCTGTCTTGTCTCAGCCCGCTTTTCGTCAATAATTTTTTGCTATTGACATAAACGATTATTATTGTTAGAATATCACCATCTCAATTGGATAGCATTATCCGAAGCAAGATACGACCGCCGGGGTTTCCCGGCCAAGGCCACACGGACAGCCGGGTCGAATGCCGAGTTTCCGCGGAATGCGGCGGCAACTTCTGTTGCCTTATTGATTTGGCGGGGCGCTCCCCGCATGGGTTTGATAAGCCCAAATTTTATAAGTTGGTTACTATAAACCGTGCTGCACAGCATACAAACTTGTGAAATGGTCAATAAGAGTAGTAAAAGTAGTTTCTTGCTATATAGACTCTCAAACCAATTGGGACAGCGTCCGGCGCACCGCTCGCCGGGGCGACTTTATCCACGCTCATCTTACAAGTGACGTATGCCGTCGGCATACGTCACTTTTTTGTTTTGGGAGCAGGGCATGAAAAAGATTATTGAGCTGAAAAACATCACCAAGTCCTTTGACGGCGAAACCGTGCTGGACAATATCAGTCTGGACATTTATGACAATGAGTTTATCACCCTCCTCGGCCCGTCCGGCTGCGGCAAGACCACGACCTTGCGCCTCATTGGCGGCTTTGAAACGCCCGACAAGGGCGACGTGGTGTTCATGGGCGAGAGGATAAACGACGTGCCGCCATACAAGCGCAATGTCAACACCGTTTTCCAGCGCTACGCCCTTTTTCCGCATTTGAACGTTTATGAAAACGTCGCCTTCCCCCTGCGCGAGAAAAAGCGCCCGCGCGACGAAATCGACGCGCGCGTGAAAGAAATGCTCGCGCTCGTCGCGCTCACCGGGTTTGAAGGGCGCAGTGTCACCAGCCTTTCCGGCGGGCAGCAGCAGCGCGTGGCCATCGCCCGCGCCCTCATCAGCAGCCCGAAGGTGCTCTTGCTCGACGAGCCGCTTGCCGCGCTCGATTTGAAGCTGCGCAAGGACATGCAGGCCGAGCTTAAAAAGATTCAAAAGGCCACGGGGATCACCTTCGTGTTCGTCACGCATGACCAGGAAGAGGCGCTTTCCATGTCCGACACGGTGGTGGTGATGAGCGAGGGCCGCATTCAGCAAATCGGCACACCCATTGACATTTATAACGAGCCGGAAAATGCTTTCGTCGCCGACTTCATCGGCGAGAGCAACATTCTCGACGGCGTCATGCTCACGGACTATAAGGTCGCCTTTTCCGGGCATGTTTTCGACTGCGTTGACGCGGGCTTTGCCCGGCGCGAGGCGGTTGACGTGGTGGTGCGCCCGGAGGATGTGGACATCGTCAGCGAGGAAAAGGGCATGCTGCGCGGCGTCGTGACGAGCGTGACCTTCCTCGGCGTGCACTATGAAATCATCGTGGACATCAACGGCTTCAAGTGGATGATTCAGACCACGGATTTTGTCGACGTGGATGAGCACATCGGCCTTTACATCGAGCCCGACGCCATTCACATCATGAAAAAGTCCGAGTATTCGGGCATGTACGGCGACTACTCGTCCTTCTCCAACGAGCTGGACGAGCTGAGCGACGCGGAAAGTGAGATTGACGAATGAAGACTTCGGACAATGCCGGCCGCTCCTCTCTCATTCAGCGGCTCACCCTCGCGCCGTATTCGGCGTGGGCGGTGCTGTTCATTCTCGTGCCGCTCGCCTTTGTGGCGTATTATGCGTTCACCGACAATAACTTCAACTTCACCACAGCCAATGTCACCCGCTTTTTCACGGCCACCTCGGCCGTCGACGGGGGCGAGGTGCGCACGTATCTCGTCATCTTCCTCCGCTCGCTCAAGCTCGCGGTGATATCCACCGTCATTTGCCTCCTGCTCGGCTACCCCATGGCGTACATCATCGCCCGCGCCGATGACCGCGCGCAGAAGATACTGATAATGCTGATCATGATCCCCATGTGGATGAACTTCCTCATCCGCACTTACGCGTGGATGACCATTTTGCAGGACACCGGCATATTGAACGGCTTCCTCTCCGCGCTCGGACTGGGGCGCGTGCATATCATCGGCACCGAGGCCGCCGTCGTCATCGGCATGGTGTACGATTATTTCCCGTATATGATTTTGCCGATTTACTCCGTCATGGCGAAGATGGACACCCGCCTCATCGAGGCCGCGCGCGACCTCGGCTGCAACAGCGCGGGCGTGCTGCGGCGCGTGATTTGGCCGCTGAGCCTGCCGGGCGTCATTTCCGGCGTGAACATGGTGCTCATTCCCTCCATCTCCACGTTTTATATCTCTCAAAAGCTCGGCAACGGCAAGTTTTACCTCATCGGCGACGCGATTGAGGGTCAGTATGTGGCAAACAACCTCCATTTCGCCGCAGCTATTGCATTCATTCTGATGGTGATACTGTTGGTGTGCATGGCGGTGCTTCAGCACGCGGCCAACCGCCGCACGGCGGTATAAAGGAGGGCACGGAAAATGAAAAAAATGTCGCGAATCTACACGGGGCTGATAATGCTTTTTCTCTTTGCCCCCATTGCGATTCTGCTTGTGTTCTCGTTCAATGAATCCAAGAGCCTGTCGGTGTTCTCCGGCTTCTCACTCAATTGGTATAATGAGCTTTTCCGCGACGCGGAGACGCTGGGCGCGGTGAAAAACACCCTCGTCCTCGCCCTTTCCGCCGCCGTGATATCCACCGTGATGGGCACGGCCGCCGCCGTGGGCATCAACAAGCTGCGCAACCGCGCCATGCGCGCGGCCATGGACACCGTCACCAACATCCCCATGATAAACCCGGATATCATCACCGGCATCTCGCTGATGCTGATGTTCGTGTTCGTGGGGCGGCTTTTCGGCGCGGCGACGAGCCTGAGCTTTTGGACGATGCTCATTGCGCACATCACGTTCTGCCTGCCGTATGTCATTTTGCAGGTGCTGCCGAAGCTGCGGCAGATGGACAAGGCGCTGCCCGAGGCCGCAATGGATCTCGGCTGCACGCCGATCCAGGCGTTTTTCAAGGTCGAGATTCCGGAGATTATGCCCGGCATAGTCACGGGCTTCATCATGGCGTTCACCCTCTCGCTTGACGACTTTGTCATCAGCTATTTCACCGCCGGCAACGGCTTTGAGACCCTGCCCATCCGCATTTACAGCATGACCAAGAAAACCGTCACCCCCAAAATGTACGCCTTGGCCACGATAATTTTCTTTGTCATTCTCGCTCTGCTCATTCTCAACAACCTCGTCGATGACGACGCCAAGCCCCGCAAAACCAAGGAGCGGCGCGAGCGCAAGCGCTCTGAGCGCATCGCCGGGGGCGTCATCGGCGGCGTCCTCGCCGTGGCCATGCTCGCCGTGCTCATCTTCTCCGGCGGCGGCACGGATGAGCTGAATGTCTATAACTGGGGCGAATACATCTCCGACGGCTCTGACGGCTCGCTCGACACCATTGCCGCCTTTGAGCAATGGTATGAACAGACCTACGGGCGCAAGGTGAATGTCAATTACACCACCTTTGCCAGCAATGAGGACATGTACGCCAAGCTCTCCAGCGGCGCCGTCAGCTTTGACGTGGTCATCCCCTCAGACTATATGATTGACCGCATGCGCTCGGAGAACATGCTCCTCCCGCTCGATTTTGACAATATCCCGAATTATAAGTACATCGACGAGCAGTATCGCGGGCTTTACTATGACCCCGACGATGTTTACACCGTGCCCTATACCTACGGCGTCATCGGAGTCATCTATAACGCCGCCGTCGTGGATGAAGCGGACGCGCACGGCTGGGATTTGATGTGGAACGAGAAGTACGCCGGGGATATTTTGCAGTTCAACAACTCCCGCGACGCGTTCGGCACGGCGCAGTATCGCCTCGGCCTCGACGTCAACACCACCGACCGCGCCCTGTGGCAGCGCGCCCTCGATGAGCTCAAGGCGCAGTCCCCGCTGGTGAAAAGCTATGTCATGGACGAGATTTACAACATGATGGAGTCCGGCGAGGCCGCCGTCGCCGCCTATTACGCGGGCGACTACTTCACCATGCTCGACGCGCAGGCCGACGGCGTTGATTTGCGCTTTTATTATCCCGAGCGCACCAACTATTTCTTCGACGCCATGTGCATCCCCTCCTGCGCCCAGCACAAAGAGCTGGCCGAGATATTCATAAACTACATGCTCTCCCCCGAAGCCGCCATCGCAAACGCGGAGTATATCTGCTACGCCTCCCCCAATTCGGCGGTGTATACCGATGAGGGCTATATCGAGGAAATGGGCGAAGAGGCCATGGAGATTTTGTACCCCGAAGTCGACGACTTCGCCGCCCTCTATAACGAGTACGCCTACCGCACCCTCGACCAAGAAATGCTCGACTACGTGACCGGCCTGTGGGAAACGCTGAAGATAAGCTGAGGCGAGGGAATTGATAAATAGAATCAGCGCACACCCCTGTCCGGCAGGGATGTGCGCTGGTTTTATATTCTTTTTGCGCTTGATTACACGCTGAGATGCCCGTCGCGGAGCATGGAGAAGGGGTCGCCGCCGTTGCCGACGAGGGACGTGAAGCTCAGACTCGCGTCCACGTGCTCGCTCATGGCCTTGCGGGCAAGGTCGGGCATGCGCATGCGTATCGCCGAGACCACCGAAATGTGGTTATACTTCACGCTCGGCATCCACGGATTCGCGTCGCTGTTGCTGTCGGTGATGAATTGCAGCATGGACGCCTGATACATCGTCAGCTTCGGCAAAAGCTGCTCATAGCACTGGATGATGTACGGGTTGCCGCAGGAGCGGATTATGAGCTGGTGGAAGGGCATGTCGGTGTCGCGCATGCCGTCGATGTCGCGCTTGATGACGCTGTCGCGAAACGCCTCGGCAAGGCCGCTCAGCTCGCGCAGGGTGTCATCGTCCGCCACGTGCGCGCATATCGACGCGGCCTCGCTTTCGATGGCCGTGCGCACGCGGTAAAGGCTGATCATGTCGTGCAGATTCAGCTCCAAGACGAAGCTGCCCGCCTGATTCGGGTGCTGCACGACGAAGCCGATCTCCGTCAGCTTCGTGATGGCCTCGGCCACGGGCGTCCTCGATATGCCGAGGGACGCGGCAAGCTGGTTGACGTTCAGCTTCGTGCCGGGGCTGATTTTGAGGTTGATTATATCGTCGTAAAGAAGCTGCGCCACCAAATCGCGCAGCTTTGCGTCGGGGTTGGCGGCCATGCTCTGCTTGAGCTTGTATTGCTCCATTTGAGTTGCTCCTTCTTGTTTTCTTTTCAGTTAAATATACACCGACGACGCGCGAAAGTCAACGCGAAAGAATGCGGCAAAGTGCCCACAGCGCGGCAAGATGCGCCGGATAAAACGCATAAATCCAGCGCGCCCGCGCCCCGCGCCGGCCGTTATACAGCAGCACCGCCGCGCCTGCGGCTGCCGCGCCGACGACGAACCACCACGACGACACGGGCATCGCATACTCGGCAAAGCTCCACAGCACGATGACCGCCGCCTGCGCCGCGCGGCTTCGCCGCGCGAGATACAGCCCCGCCGTCAGCAGCAGACCCATGAACCCGTAATCACTTTCCGGCAGGATGAGCGCGGCGGCAAGCCCCGCGAGAACGAGCGCGCCGACGGCGCGCAACACACCCCGCCCCGCCCGCGCCGCCGCGACAAGCGCGTCGAACGCGGCCAACACCGCCAGCGAAACCGCCAGAGTGAAGAATACGTTCAGCCCCGGCGCAAGCAGGTCAAAGCTTGCAAACGGCGCGCCGCCATAGCTTGCGGCGGAAAACGCAAGCGCGAAAAACGGCTGGGACACGGCGGCGAACGCCGCCATACGCGCGAGGTATTTCGCGCGCGATGATGTATGCGTCAGCCCGTTTGCCAGCATGAACGCGAAAATCGGGAACGCAATCCGCCCCACGGCGCGCATGAGCATGTAATCGGACGGGTACTGCCCCGCAAGGTACAGCGTATATGCCAAATGGTCGACGAGCATCGCCGCCACGGCGACGAGCTTCAGGGCAAAAGCGGTCATGTTTTATCCTCGGTTACATTATAGTATACAAAAAAATATGCGGAAAAAGCGGGTCATGCGTAGACCCGCTTTTTCATAATCTGCGCGACGCTCAGGAGCGGTAATCGTCCTCATAATCGTCGTAGTACTTGCTGCGGTTGTCGCCGGACTTCTTGCCGCTGACGTTTTTCAGCAGGAAGAACATGCCCACGCCGATGGCCGCGGCGGCCAGCACCATCGCGATGACCGGGCCGATTATGCCCATTTTCAGGCCGCTGTCGGCGTCGTCCTTGTCCTCGGCGTCAACTGCCGGGGTGGGAGAGGTCAGCGAGGCGGTGTAGGTGACGGCGACGGGGGAGGAGTATATCACCTTGCTGTTGGTTGTGCCGTCGGATGACCACACGCCCACGTAGTAATACTTGCTGCCGGAGATGGTGTCGGGCACATAGGTGGCCGACTGTGCGCCGGAAATCTTGGTGCCGTTGGCGTTGCTGTTGGTGTCGTTGCGGTACCACTGATAGCAAAGCTGGGTGCCGCCGTCGGTGGCCGCCGGGGCGGCGGAGACGGACAGGGTGGTGGTTTCGCCCTCGCTCAGCACCGCGCCAACGGGCTGGGTGGAGATGGTGGGCACTGCGATGGCAGTGGAAGTGTCACCCGTGTTGGGGGCGGCAGTGACGGCGGGGGAGGTGGTCGGCTTCGCGGTCGCGGTGGGATTATAGGTTGCGCTGGGCTTTGCGGTGCCGGTGGGCGCCGAGGCCGTGCCGCCGGTCGAGGTCGACGCGCCGCGCACGTGGATTATTGCGCCCGTGGTGCACAGATAGGTCTTGCCGTCCGCGCCGATGAATTTGCATTCAACGCTCCATTCGTGCATGGAGGCGGGGATGTTGGAGAGGACAAGGGTGTCCGTGTCCGCGCCGGAAACGCTCAGACCGGAGAAGTATGCGGCGGCCTCTTTTGCGTTGACGGTTTTGGTGGTGTCCTTGCTGACGATGCGCCATACGCGGCTTGCGGCGTTGTCGGCGCGCGCGATGAACGTGGCCGAGCCGCCCGCGTCAACGGTTTCGCCGGTCGGGTTCTTGGTGATTTTCAGCGGGCCGCCGTTGTTGACCGTGCCGGTCGTGCCGTTGTAGCCGTCATAGCTGATGTAAACCACGTTGGAGTAAACCGCCGTGCTCTGCACCGAGCCGCTGACGGCCTTGACGCCGACGAAGTAATAGGTCGTGCCGCTCATTGCGGCGGGGGGAGTGTACGACGAGGCGGTTGCGCCGCTGATCTGTGTGGCGTTTGCGCCGTTGGAGGAGCTGCTTTTGAACCACTGATAGTAAAGCGTGACGCCGTTGCCGAGGTTGGGGCAAGCGGCGGCGACAGAGAGCGTTGCCGTCTGACCGGCGGAAAGGTTGATCGAGCCGGGCTGGCCGGTGATGGTGGGCGCGGTGAGCGCCGAGGACGAGGCCGAGCCGTCCGGGACGGGCAGCGCCGTTGTGCCGGAGCCGACCTTGACTGCGCACACGGTGGTTATCGCCGTGCACTGCGCGCCGTTTATCGCGCCCGTGGCCACGCAGTAGATGGAAAAGTCGGTGCTGGCCGTGAAGGTGTAGGACGTGCCTGTCATGACGACCTTGTTGTCTATGTACCAGGTGTAATTGATGTCCGTGCCCGTGCCGAGGTTGCCGTAGGACGCGGCGACATCCAGCGTATACGTCTGCCCTGCGGTGCAGGGGTAGCTTGCGGAAAGGTTCTTCGTGAAGCCGAAGCCCTCATCGGCGAAGGCCGACGCGCCCAGCGCCAAGACCATCACCAGCGCAAGAGCAAGGCTGAGTGCGATGCGCAAAGATTTCTTTTTCATTTTATTATCCTCCTAAAAGGGTTACATAACATTATACATTACATGCCGACCGTTTGCAACAGGAAAAAGCGCTCTTAATCAAATCTCAATGAATTTCAACGCTTTTTTCACACAAACGCCGCCACGCGGCAACAAAACCGCTCCCAAAACGGCTTAACATAATCGCCGCCCATTTCGCTTTCGGTATATATGACGCAAATAAGACAAAAAAGTTGCATGTTGATAATAAAAATTTTTAAGTTTCTTGTGGAGGGGAGGGGGTACTCGAAGGGGATGAAACGAGCCTTCTTATATAGATAGCATTGACAAAGAGTTTTTGGGCGGATATAGTGATGATAAAGAAAAATGTGTAAAAGCTCATGCAGGGGGTGGAATGATGAACGGGGAGAGCGAAGTGGCGCAGGACGTGAAGTATTATGCAAAGTCGGGGAACGAGGCTCATGGTGAGATAAGCAACAAGGAGCATTTGGACAAGGTCAGCGAGCTTGCTGCGCTTTTCGGCGCGGAGACGGGACAGAGTCGAGAGGCGGAGCTTGCCGGGCTTTTTCACGACTTCGGCAAGTATAGCGCACGCTTTCAAAACGTTTTGAAAGGCGATGAGCACGGAATTGACCACGCCATGGCGGGGGCGGCGCTGCTTTTTTCGCGGCAGAAGCTGAGCAGCACGTACAAGCCGATTATAGAGGCCGTTCAAGGGCATCATGACGGGTTGGTTTCCCTCGCGGAAATGGAAACGGCGCTGAAAAATACGCTCTCGGACAGCGAGGCCGATTATTGCCCAAGCGGGAAAAAGCCGTCACTGCGCGGAAATACGGAGTTTCAGGCGGCTTTGCACGCGTTTTTGGCAGATTTCCCGACATTTCGCTTTCCGAAGCTTGATGAAAGAACTGTTTCGCGGGGAGAAAATGTCCGGGATATGCTGGACACACGCATGCTCTTTTCGTGTCTCGTGGACGCGGATTACAGCGTGTCGGCGGCGGATGACGTCCCGGATTATCTTGCCAAAGCCCAAGGAACGGCGCTGGACGCGGCCTCGGCTCTGCGCCGTTTGGAAGAGCACAGGGAGAGAATACGGCGCGCGTCGACCTCGGCCACGGCAATAAACCGGCTGCGCGATGAGGTGTACGATAGCTGTGGACAAACTGCCGAGTTGCCGCCTGGGCTGTTCACGCTGACAGCGCCGACGGGCGTGGGGAAAACGCTGGCGATGATGAACTTTGCCCTGCGGCACTGTATGAAACACGGGCTGCGGCGGATAATCGTGGTGCTGCCGTTCCTCACTCTCGCAGAGCAAACGCAAAAGGAATATGAAAAGCTGTTCGAGCAAATCTTGGTGGACCACAGCCAGCGGGAGCTGCCGGACGATATGCGCGACATGGCCGCTCGTTGGGACGCGCCTGTCATCATCACGACCTCGGTGCGATTTTTAGAAAGCCTGTTTTCGGACAGACCGACCGATTGCAGAAAGCTGCATAGCATTGCGGGCAGCGTTGTGTTGTTTGATGAGGCGCAGAGCCTGCCGGGTGAGCTGGCAAAGCCGACGGTGGAGGCCGTGCAAGCACTTTGCGAAAAGTTTCACTGCTCGATGGTGTTCTCTACGGCCACACAGCCGGACTTTTCCGGCATTCCGGGCACAAAGTGGAAGCCGACGGAGATTTTGCCGCAGAATGCGCGGCTTTTTCGGGAAATGCGGCGGGTAAATGCGGAGTGGCGGCTCGGCAAAAACGAGGAGAGATTATGTGAGCAGACGCTTGCTCAGATTGCGCGGGAAATGGCGCAGGTTCACAATGTGTGCTGCATTGTGAACCTGCGGCGACATGCCAAGGCACTGATTCGCGAGCTGACAGCGCAAAATGGGACGGACGAGGGCATCTACCTCATAAGCACAGACCTCTGCCCCAAGCACCGGCTGAACGTGATAGACGAGATAAAGGCGCGGCAAAAGCGGGGCGAGGCATGCTGCGTGGTGGCGACGCAGTGCATTGAGGCCGGTGTGGACTTGGATTTTGACGTGATGTATCGCGCGCTTGCGCCGCTTGAGGCGATTGTGCAGGCGGCGGGTCGCTGCAACCGAAACGGCAGATGCGCCGACGGCGGAAAGCTTATCGTTTTCGAGCCGATGGAAGCGGGACGGCTGTATCCTGATGACAGCTATGAGCAGGGCGCGGCGAGCGTAAAGAATATGTGGAGCGCGGATAACACCTTGGACATAAATGACCCCGCTGTGATTCGCGCTTACTACCTGCGCTTTTTCTCCCACGGGCGCGGGAACAAAAAGCTGCGGCAGGCGTTGGAAATCGAGAGCTATTCGGAGGTCGCGGAGTGCTACAAGCTCATCGACAACCGTGGGGTGCAGCTCGTTGTGCCATGGCCGGGGGCGTTGGAGCTTTTTGGCGAGGTCGAGAGGGCGGGGCGGGAAAACGCCGTGAGTCTGTCGCTTTTGCGAAAAGCCGCACCCATCACGATAACCTGCTTTGACAGAGACTTTGTCGACAAGGCCGCCACGCCGCTATTCCGAAGAAAAGGCAAGGAAATATCTAAAACGGGCTATTACATACTCAACACCGGCTTTGAAAACTGCTACGACGAGCGCTGGGGACTCAAAACAGATGGCATTTTGACCGAAAACTACTTTTCATAATTGTGCCATTTGCCGATTTTATGAAATATGTGATATAAAGCGTTGACAATAACCGGTCAACGCTTTATAATTTTCATGACGCCACAAAAATGTGGAGAGGAATAGAAATATGAAAATTATAGTGCCGCGTTTGCGATTATTTGAACGCGGCACGGAAAAACGGAGGTGAGAATAATGTGTTCGGAAATATGCATTGAGGTGTGGGGCGATTTTGCGTGTTACTCACCGCCATGGAGCAAGGTGGAACGCCTGACCTACCCCTGCCCGACGCCGTCGGCCATGCGTGGGCTGCTGTCGGCCATCTACTCCAAGCCGAAAGAATTCTACTGGCAAATTAAGCGCATAGAGGTTTTGAACCCCATCCGCTATATCAGCTTCATGCGCAACGAGGTCAAGTCTAAAGTCAGTCTCAAGGGTGACCCTGCGTCGGCGGTTTTGTACACCGACGAGGAGCGCACCCAGCGACAGACCCAAGCGCTAAAAGACGTTCGCTATCGCATCACGGCGGAAATATGCCCTCAAAAGGACTTTACCGGCACAAAAGAGCAGCTTTACGCACAGGCGATGCGCCGCATACGCGCGGGGAAGACGTTTTATCAGCCCAGCCTGGGCTTGCGGGAGTTTGTGTGCTATTTCGAGGAAAGCGATGGGCAGAGACCGCCGATTGACGTGGACATGGATCTCGGACTGATGGTGTACGACGTGTTTGACCCGCGCAACTGCGAGGTCACGGTAAAATCGAAGTACAGCCTTTCGCTGTATCATGCCGTTATGCGCCACGGCGTCATCGAGGTGCCGCCGTATGAGAGCGAGCAGGTGCTGAAGGGATGTGACAAAAAATGCTGAAAGCACTGTATGATTACGGAATCCGAAATGGTCTGGCAATCCCGCCGGGGTTCATGAGAAAGCCCATTCGCGCCTATATCCTTTTGTCGGCAGCAGGTGATTATTTGGGAATCCAGCAATGCGAGAGCGAAAACCGAGTATGCCCGGATATCGGCTCGCTTGCAAACAGCCCCGACAAATGCAACCCCTTGGCGGAAAAGCTGGAGATAATCCTGAGTGACGACGGGCGGAAAACAGAGTTTTTCCACCGCCTGCTGCGCGAGGGAAGCGAGCATGTGCCGCAATTAAGACTCTGCCTTGACGCACTGGAGACGACGCAAGTGCGCAGGGTGATACAGGACGAGGCAAAGAACAAAAAGCTTAAAGGAATGGATCGAATTTCCTTCAAGGTGGATGATGAACCGATTGTGGAATTGCCGGCGGTCAAAGACTGGTGGGGCGAAAGCCGAAAGCAGTTTGCCAAGGCCGCGGGCAAAAGCTGCGGGGAGAATAAGACCCGCTGCCTCATAACAGGCGAGCTGACCACGCCGTTGGAGACCGTGCCGACGGTCACGGGGCTGCAAAGTGTGGGCGGGCATTCCCGCGGCGAAGCTCTCATCTGCTTTGACAAGGCGGCGTTTCAATCCTACGGACTGAAAAAAAGCGCGAATGCGCCGGTGTCGGAGGAGGCATTCGCTGTTGTCAAGGATGCATTGAACGACCTCTTGGAGGGCTCGCCCGCGATGTACCGCAGGGATAAAAACCGGGCATTCAACCCGACGGCGCCGATTTTTGCGGGGATGAAGTTCGTTCACTGGTTTGACTGCTCCCTCGACCCGCAGGATGACCCTGTGCTCACCGCGTTCGGCGGCCTTGATTGGGGCGACGCCGCGGAGGAGGACGACGCGCCGGATGAGACCGCGCCGGTGACGGCGGCGGAGGCGGAGAATGCCCGCAGACAGGCTAATCGGCTGATAGAATCACTTTCAAGCGGAGTGACTCCGCCGCCGTCGGATTGCCAATATCATATTCTGCTCATCTCCGGGGCAAACGGGCGGGCGATGATCCGCCGTTATGAGCACGGCAATTATGAAACACTCCGGCGGAATTTGGCGCTGTGGAACAAGGATTTGGCCTTGTGCGACGATTTCGGGCGCGCGCTTATCAAGCCGCGCAAGCTGACGGCGCGGCTGATGAGACTGATCAAAAACTCAAGGCCGGAGAATATAATGGAGCAGCTGAAAAAAGAGCTGGCGGGCATAACGCCTACCATAGTTCTCGCAATCATCAACGGCACGGCGCTCCCCGATGCGGTTGCGGCGCGGGCGTTGGCGTATATCCGCTCCCAAGTGTACAAAGACGAGAATTTCATCCCGGACGGCGTTGCCTGCCAATGGCTGAAAGCATGGCTTGCCCGCAAGGGCGGAGGACGAAACGAGGAGGTTTCAAACATGACGCATTTCAATCCCGATTATCCCAATGAGGCATATCATTGCGGAGCACTCACGGCAATTTATGCCGACTTGCAGCGCGCCGCCATGGGCGACAAGCTCAATTCCACCGTCGTCACGCGCTATTATGCCTCGGCGAGCCAAACACCCTCTATGGTTCTGGGGCGGTTGGAGCGTATGACATCGGTGGCATATCTTTCAAAGCTGACTCCGGGCTTGGCGCACATTTACGAAGACCGCCTGAACAAGGAATATGCTTTTTTTGACACAGAGAGCGGCAGAACCTTGCCGAAGACGCTGAATTTGGAACAGCAAAGCTATTTTGCACTCGGCTATCGCCAGATGTGTGCGCAAATTGCGTTTGAAAAACAAGAGGCTAAGAATAAGAATAAGGAGGACAAATAATATGGCAGCCATTCAAAACCGTTATGAATTCGTGTACTATCTTGCGTGCACGAACGCAAACCCCAACGGCGACCCCGACATGGGCAACACCCCGCGCATAGACCCTGAAACGATGCACGGCTTCATCACCGACGTTGCCACGAAGCGCCGCATCCGCAACTATGTGCAGCTCGCGCACGGGGACGAGCCGGGCATGAATCTGCTTGTCCAGCAGTCCACCAACATCAACCGACACATTGCCGAGGCAAAGCGCGAGGCCGGGGTAGAGGGCGCGAAGGACAAAAACGCCGTGTATGCCGGGCGGCAAATGGCGTGCAGAATGTTTTATGACGTGCGCACGTTCGGCGCGGTGATGTCCACCGGGCCGAATGCCGGTCAGGTTCGCGGCCCGGTGCAGCTCACCTTCGGCAAGAGCGTTGACCCGATTTTACCCTTAGATATCTCGATAACGAGAATGGCTTCCGCCGACATTATCGACAACGGCACAGTTGAGGACTATCTCAAGAAGGAGCTGACTACCGACGAGGACAAGCTGCGCACCATGGGGCGCAAGCAGGTGATTCCGTTCGGCCTTTATGAGATTCGCGGCTTCATCAGTGCGAACTTGGCCGCCGAGACCGGCTTTGACGAGCACGACCTGGACATCTTGTTCGAGGCGGTCATGAACATGTATGAGCACGACCGCAGCGCGAGCAAGGGTCAGATGGACGTTGCCTCTCCGCTGATTATTTTCAAGCATGTGGGCACGGATTCCGACGTGAATCAGCGCGCAAAGCAGGCCAAGCTCGGCTGCGCCCCGGCGCACAAGCTCTTTGACCTGGTGCAGGTGCAGAAAAAAGAGAGTGTGGAATACGCCAGAAGCTACCGCGATTATACGGCGTCGGTGTGCATGGACAGACTCCCTGCCGGTGTGGAGATCGGCTTCAAGCCGGACGCGTTCACCCCGATAACTTGGAACGCCCTGCCAAACGGCAAAGACTGGCTTGAAATTGCCAATGGATGAGCGGGAGTACCTGCCGCTGTCGTGGCTTTCGCAAATGTGCTATTGCCCGAGACGGGCGGGGCTTCTGCTCAATGAACGGCTGTGGTCAGAGAGCAGCGACACGGCCAAGGGGCGTGCAGAGCACGAGCGCGTGCACACCCAACGCATAGAAAAGCGCGGGGATTTCGTCAAGCTCTATGAGTACACAGTCTTCTCCGACCGGTATTCCCTGCTCGGAAAGTGTGATTGCATTGAGGCGAAAAGCGCGGACGACGGCTGCACAATCCCGGCGGTTGATTTTCCGGTCAGGTTATACCCGATTGAGTATAAGCATGGTGCTGCTAGGGAGGAGGACTCATACAAAGTCCAGCTTTGCGCACAGGCCATGTGCTTGGAGGAAATGTTTCACACTTCTATCCCCAAGGCGGCACTGTTTTTTACCTCGTCTCACCACCGACTGGAGGTGGAGCTGAACGACGAGCTGCGCGCCCGCACGGCTCAGCTTGCCGATGAATTGCACCGCATTCGCCTGGAGTTGTCCGTTCCACAGGGAGAGTACGGCGCAAAATGCAAACGCTGCTCTCTCAAGGAACTGTGCATGCCCAAAACAAAAAAATCATCGGAAAGTTATTTGCGCAAGCTCTGCACAGAGGCAACCGGATTTGTCGAGGAGGCCGATTGAGTGAAAAAGCTGCTGAATACTTTGTATGTTCTGACTCCGGAATCATATCTCTTTTGCCGCAATGAGAATATCTGCATCCGTGTCAATGAAGAGGAAAAACTCGCAGTTCCGGCGCTGACGATTGACAGCATTGTGTGCTTCGGAAAAATGACAGTGTCAACGCCGCTGTTGGAGTTCTGCGGGGAGCGTGGAATCGGCGTCACGTTTATCAGTCCCAATGGGCACTTTATGGGGCGCTTTTACGGCCCTGTAAGCGGCAACGTCCTTCTTCGAAAACGCCAATATGAAAGCCTCGGCAGTGAAGAATTCTGCGTGAGGTTTGTGAAAAATCTGCTGTTGGCCAAGCTGAGAAACAGCAAGCTGGTCTTGCTGCGTGGGGCGCGCCTTTGCAGATCCGATGACGGAAAAGCGGATTTGACAGAGGGCGTTGAGCGTATCGAAAAAATCGCAGAAGAATTGATGGCATGCGAAACGGTTGATACTATGCGCGGCATGGAGGGCGCGGCGGCGAATGTGTATTTCAAGCGCTTTGATTGGCTCGTTGCGAACAATCCCGGCGGCTTCCGCTTTGAAAGCCGAAGCCGCCGACCGCCGCGCAATGAAGTAAATGCGGCCTTGTCATTCACGTATATGCTTTTGACACGCGAGATCCAGTCTGCATTGGAAACAGTTGGACTTGACCCTGCTGCCGGATATCTGCACGCACTGCGCCCCGGCCGGCCATCGCTGGCGCTGGATATTCTTGAGGAGCTTCGCGCGCCACTGTGTGACAGATTTGCGGTGTCGCTGTTCAACCGTGGGCAGCTTTCGGACAAAGACTTTGAAAAGGGCGAGGAGGCGGTTTTGCTCAACGACCGAGGCCGACGTACGCTTCTCGCCGCGTGGCAGAAGCGGAAGCAAGAGGAGGTTCAGCACCCGTTTTTGGACGAAAAGGTTCAGATCGGCATGATTCCTTACGCACAGGCCATGTTGCTTGCACGCGTTTTGCGCGGGGATTTGGATGTATATCCGCCTTTTGTTTGGAGGTAAGGCCTTATGATGCTGGTGGTTGCCTATGACGTCGACACGACGAACAGGGAAGGTGCAAAACGACTGCGGCACGTGGCAAAGCTTTGTGAACGATACGGCACGCGTGTTCAGAATTCGGTTTTTGAAGTCTTGGTTGACCCGGCTCAGCTTGCGGCGCTGAAAGCCGGAATTCAAAAGGTGATTAAGCCGGAGTTGGATTCCGTACGTATCTATCGCCTCGGGAGTAATTACCGGGCAAAAATCGAGGTGATGGGCAGAAGCTCTCCAATCGAAGCGGGCGAACCGCTTCTGATATAATCCCGCTGCGCAAACTCTCCCGGTGCATTATTTTGCGGGAGGTTTGCGCAGACAAAACCGGCTGTTTAACGGCCTTTCCTTGTACTTGTTGCATCTTTTTCCGGTGTACAGCAAGAAAATGCCATGAACATTGGCAATTGTGCTCAAATATGAGCCACCATCTTTGTGCACAATTGCCGTTCGCCCCCACACGGGGGCGTGAATTGAAATAAGTATTATTTTTTAGATTATCAAAATTTTTTTCGTTCGCCCCCACACGGGGGCGTGAATTGAAATTCCACGCGGCGGCCTATGTGGCCGCTTGTCCAGTTCGCCCCCACACGGGGGCGTGAATTGAAATGAGCGGCTTTATCTCGGTTTTCTCCACGCGCGGGAGTTCGCCCCCACACGGGGGCGTGAATTGAAATAAACCGCTAGAGGTGAAATACGGCGTGTATAGGTTCGCCCCCACACGGGGGCGTGAATTGAAATACGTTATCGCCGTCAGGCTTAAAGGTGTGGGGCGTTCGCCCCCACACGGGGGCGTGAATTGAAATTTGAAACCGCCCTTTGTGCGGGTCACGGCGCGTGTTCGCCCCCACACGGGGGCGTGAATTGAAATAGCTTCGGCGGCGGTCATTGAGGCTTGCAACGCGTTCGCCCCCACACGGGGGCGTGAATTGAAATAGGGTGTGACACTGCAAAAGCTGACGGACGCAAGTTCGCCCCCACACGGGGGCGTGAATTGAAATTCAAAAAAAGTATGACTGTGACCCCATAGAATTCGTTCGCCCCCACACGGGGGCGTGAATTGAAATAGCCCGCTGGAAATCACATACAAAAAGACAGGGTTCGCCCCCACACGGGGGCGTGAATTGAAATAATGCGCTTGTAAGTCATTCCGTCACCCGTGAGTTCGCCCCCACACGGGGGCGTGAATTGAAATGCAATCCCGTAAATGGGAGGACAACAACGGCAAGTTCGCCCCCACACGGGGGCGTGAATTGAAATATATCCCGCACGCGTTTTCTTGAGCTTGTGCTCGTTCGCCCCCACACGGGGGCGTGAATTGAAATTGTCGAAGTCGCTGCTGCCGTAATAGAGATACGTTCGCCCCCACACGGGGGCGTGAATTGAAATAACTCTGCGTTTACCGTTGTGTGGAACAGCGCGGCGTTCGCCCCCACACGGGGGCGTGAATTGAAATCGTGAGCTTCACCCACCCGTATTTGCCGTGCGCGTTCGCCCCCACACGGGGGCGTGAATTGAAATAGACATAGACCGACAGGCGAACACGTACAGAAACGTTCGCCCCCACACGGGGGCGTGAATTGAAATCAGGTCGGTGTCGACGATTCGATTTTCGCCGTCGTTCGCCCCCACACGGGGGCGTGAATTGAAATATGCCGCTCTCTTTCATTTCTACGGCTTTGGCGTTCGCCCCCACACGGGGGCGTGAATTGAAATATTCATGCCGTACAGCCCGATTGACTGTTTTAGTTCGCCCCCACACGGGGGCGTGAATTGAAATACTGTTGCTTTTCGCACGTGCTTCAATCTCTGGTTCGCCCCCACACGGGGGCGTGAATTGAAATTCAGTCAACAGGGCATTCTGCCCTGCTGCGACGTTCGCCCCCACACGGGGGCGTGAATTGAAATAACGGCGGCGGGAGTGATGATTGCGGTCGCACTGGTTCGCCCCCACACGGGGGCGTGAATTGAAATACGGAGGTTGAGGCGTGAGTATCCCCGACACTGTTCGCCCCCACACGGGGGCGTGAATTGAAATAAGCGGAGCAACCCCGGTGCAGGGCGGCAGCAGCGTTCGCCCCCACACGGGGGCGTGAATTGAAATTCTTTCGGTTTAACCATTCGCGCTCGTCCTCCTCAGTTCGCCCCCACACGGGGGCGTGAATTGAAATTCAACGGTGAACACCGTTTCCCCTGACGGCGTGGTTCGCCCCCACACGGGGGCGTGAATTGAAATCCATAAGGGCACTCTGCTGATTGCAACGTGAGAGTTCGCCCCCACACGGGGGCGTGAATTGAAATTTCTTTTTCAAGCATTTTCTTTCCCCTTTTCCGAGTTCGCCCCCACACGGGGGCGTGAATTGAAATACGGCCCGGTTACCGAAGCGATAAACAAAATCGGTTCGCCCCCACACGGGGGCGTGAATTGAAATGAGAATGTAACATGCAGGCAGGCTCGGAATAAGTTCGCCCCCACACGGGGGCGTGAATTGAAATAGCGGGTGTTGCGCCCTCACCGTAGCGCAGCACACGTTCGCCCCCACACGGGGGCGTGAATTGAAATAATCCACGTGGTGTTGTAGCCGAGATGAGTGAGGTTCGCCCCCACACGGGGGCGTGAATTGAAATACAAGCTCGGAAAACTCGTCCTGCCGAGCCTCCAGTTCGCCCCCACACGGGGGCGTGAATTGAAATTTCGCTGATTATCTGCGTCGCCGTGCTGACACTGGTTCGCCCCCACACGGGGGCGTGAATTGAAATTGACGAGATAATGGCGCGCCGCGAGAACGCGGAGTTCGCCCCCACACGGGGGCGTGAATTGAAATATCGTGTCGAGGTTGCCCTCGAAAATGCGCTCATCGTTCGCCCCCACACGGGGGCGTGAATTGAAATGAAACCAGCGGTGACCCCATCACGTTGGGAAATGTTCGCCCCCACACGGGGGCGTGAATTGAAATAGCTTGTCACGGACAAGGTGGACTTTGAGGCGGCGGGTTCGCCCCCACACGGGGGCGTGAATTGAAATTTTTATGCTCCGCGCAAACTGCGCGTAATTTGTGTTCGCCCCCACACGGGGGCGTGAATTGAAATCTCAGAGCGCAAGAGAATATCTTATCCGTCGAAGTTCGCCCCCACACGGGGGCGTGAATTGAAATAGTTTTGCACTTGATTTTCCAAAGCTCGGTCATGTTCGCCCCCACACGGGGGCGGGAATAAAAACTTGAAGCCGGAGACATCGAGGGTGTTGAGCTTTTGTATCCCCGCGAAAGCCTATTGAGAATCAGATAAAAATGTGATATAGTATACCAACGACAAATATGTTTTCTGTGCAAAGGAGAATGGATATATATGAAGCTTGGTATCGTTGGTTTGCCGAACGTGGGGAAGACCACGCTTTTCAACGCGCTCACCGGCTCGAAGGCCGAGACGAGCGCTTACACCAACGCCGGGGCGAAGCCCAACATCGGCAACGCCAAGGTGCCCGATGAGCGCCTCGACTGGCTGGCCGAATACTACCACCCGAAAAAGTACAGCCCCGCGACGATTGAATTCGTGGATGTGGCGGGCGTGAGCAAGGGCGGCAAGGGCAACGAGGTGTTTCAGGCCATCCGCCAGACGGACGCGCTGGTGCACGTGGTGCGCTGCTTTGACAACGACGACATTTTCCTCGAAAAGGCCGACGCCAAGCGCGACGCGGAGACCTTTGACCTTGAAATGATACTCGCGGACATTGAAATCGTCGAGCGCAGACTGGAGCGGGCAAAGAAAAACGCCAAGAGCGGCGACAAAAAGTATAAGCACGAGGCCGAAATGTGCCAAGCCCTGATAGAGCACCTTGAGGGCGAAAAAGGCGCGCGCTCGTTCGAGTTCACCGAGGAGGACGCGGACATTTTGACCGACGGCGGCCTCATGACCGTCAAGCCCGTGATATACGTGGCCAACCTCGACGAGGACGGCATGGCCGATTACGCAAGCAACCCCAACTTCATCGCGCTCAAGGCGCTTGCCGATGAGCAGGGCGCGGCGGTTTTGCCCGTGGCGGCGAAGTTCGAGGAGGACATCGCCGAGATGGATGCGGACGAGGCCAAGATGTTCATGGAAGATCTCGGCCTGACCGAGACCGGGCTTGACCGGCTCATCCGCACGTCGTATGAGCTTTTGGGATACATTTCGTTTTTGACCGCCGGCGAGGATGACGTGCACGCGTGGACGATAGTGCGCGGCACGAAAGCACCCCGCGCCGCCGGCAAGATTCACACCGACATTGAGCGCGGTTTCATCCGCGCGGAAATCGTTGCATTTGAAGACCTCAAGGCCTGCGGCAGCGTGGCCGCGGCCAAGGAAAAGGGTCTTTTCCGCCTGGAGGGCAAGGAATACGTCATGCAGGACGGCGACGTCACCAACTTTCGCTTCAACGTGTGATTCGCCGTTTGAGACCGCGCAAGCTCAACCGGGGTTGAAAAAACGGACGATGAGTGTTAATAGGCTGTGAATTGTGGCGGGAAAGTGTACATTTCGCTTGACTTTGCCCGCGGCGGTGTGCTATTCTAGGCGGGTAAAAAGGGAGTAGCTTTCACCCGCAACGCCGGGTGTCGGCGCGTCGCCATCACGGCCTTGAAAAAGGTTCGGCGCGCCGGGTACGTTTCAAACAGTATTTAGCGAGACTTTTACAGCACATTCGCTGTAAAAGTCTCTTTTTTGTACGGGGGACGTGCTAAACTATGAAAGCTATGAAAGGGGAAAATCCATGAAGTATTATCTGGAGAAAAAGGAAGCCGTTCTAAACGAGCTTAACAGCGGCGTAGACGGCCTGAGCTCACAGGAGGCTCAGCGCCGCTTGGAGGCAAACGGCCGCAACAAGCTCTCCGCACCGCCGCAGAAGTCACTTATCGCGCGTTTCTTCGAGCAGATGGCAGACCCGATGATAATCATTCTGCTGGTGGCCGCGGCGATTAGCGGCGTGCTGGCAGTGGTGGAGGGCGAAAGCTTTGCCGACGTCATCATCATTCTCGCCGTTGTGCTCATCAACGCCGTGCTGGGCGTTTATCAGGAGAGCAAGGCCGAAAAGGCGATTGAAGCCTTGCAGGAGATGAGCGCGGCCATGTCGCACGTGCTGCGCGACGGCAAGCTCTGTACCGTTCCGAGTGAGGAGTTGGTCGTGGGCGACGTGGTGCTGCTGGAGGCCGGCGACGCCGTCCCCGCCGACGGGCGCATTTTGCAAAGTGCGAGTCTGAAGCTGGAGGAGGCCGCGCTGACGGGCGAATCCGTGCCGGTCAACAAGTTCATCCAGTTCCTCGAACTGGGCGAGCAGAACGACATCCCCCTCGGCGACAGACGCAACATGGTCTATATGGGCTCCACCGTGGCCTACGGCCGCGGCAGCGCCGTCATCACCGCCACCGGCATGGACACCGAGATGGGCAAAATCGCCGACGCGCTTGCCAAGGCCGAGGACGGCGAGACCCCGCTGCAAATAAAGCTGGGTCAGCTTTCCAAGATCCTGACGTGGCTGGTGCTGGGCGTGTGTGCGCTGGTGTTCGCGGTGCAGCTTTTGCGCGCGGGCGGCCTCGGCTTTGAGGTCGTTCTTAACTCGTTCATGATCGCCGTGTCCCTCGCGGTCGCGGCAATACCCGAAGGGCTTGCCGCCGTTGTGACGGTGGTGCTGTCAATCGGCGTGACCAACATGTCCAAGCGCAACGCGATTATCCGCCGCCTCACCGCCGTGGAAACCCTCGGCTGCGCGCAGATAATCTGCTCGGACAAAACCGGCACACTCACCCAAAATAAAATGACCGTCGTCGACTCCTTCGGCGACGATGAGCGCGAGCTTGCCTCGGCGATGGCGCTGTGCTCCGATGCCGAGCTCGGCGACGAGGGCGCCGTCACCGGCGAGCCGACCGAGGCCGCGCTGGTGGCCTGGGCGTATAAGCTCGGCCTTGACAAAAACACCCTCAAGGCCAAGTTCATCCGCTGCGCCGAGGCGCCGTTTGACTCGGCGCGCAAGCTGATGAGCACCGTGCATCTCACAGACGGCGGCTGCGTGCAGTACACCAAGGGCGCGCCCGACGTGCTGTTGGCAAAGTGCACGTCCTACATGGAAAACGGCGAAATCAAGCCCATGACCGAGGAATATCGCGAGCGCGTGGAGCGCGCGAACAAGGAAATGGCGGATCGCGCACTGCGTGTGCTCGCCTGCGCCAAGCGCGAGTGGAGCGAGAAGCCGCAGAGCAGTGAGCCGGAATTCTTGGAGCAGGGGCTTTGCTTCATGGGGCTTTGCGGCATGATTGACCCGGTGCGCCCGGAGGTTGCCGCCGCAATTCAGGAATGCCGCGCCGCGGGCATCCGCCCGATAATGATAACCGGCGACCACGTCGACACCGCCGCCGCCATCGCGCGCGAGCTCGGCATCCTTGCCGACGGCACCTGCGCCATCACCGGCGCACAGCTCTCCGAGCTGAGCGACGAGGAATTCAAGGAAGTTTTCCAAAACATCAGTGTCTATGCCCGCGTCCAGCCCGAGCACAAGACCCGCATAGTCAACGCCTGGCGCGAGGCCGGATACGTCACCGCGATGACGGGCGACGGCGTCAACGACGCGCCGAGCATCAAGTCCGCCGACATCGGCGTGGGCATGGGCATCACCGGCACGGACGTGACCAAGAGCGCCGCGGACATGGTGCTCGCCGACGACAACTTCGCCACCATCGTCTCCGCCGTGGAGGAAGGCCGCCGGATATACGACAATATCCGCAAGTGCATCCAGTTCCTGCTCGGCTCGAACATGAGCGAGGTCATCAGCATATTCACCGCCACCCTCATGGGCTTCACGATACTCCAGCCCGTGCACCTTTTGTGGATAAACCTCGTCACCGACTGCTTCCCGGCACTCGCCCTCGGCGTTGAAAAGGCCGAGCCCGACATCATGCAGCGCAAGCCGCGCGACGCCAAGGCCGGCATTTTTGCCGACGGCATGGGCTTTGATGTGCTGTATCAAGGCATTGTCGTGTCCATCCTCGTCCTCGCCAGCTACTTTGTCGGCCACTTCATGGAAACCGGCACCTGGACGCTCACCGACAGTGCCCACGGCACGACCATGGCGTTTCTCACCATGTCCATGGCCGAGATTTTCCACTCATTCAACATGCGCTCTCAGCGCGGCAGCATTTTCGCCCTGCCGACGAAAAACTGGATGCTCATCGGCTCGGCCGTTGCTTCGCTCGTCGCCACCACCGTCGTGTGCGAAGTGCCCGTGCTCGCCGCCGCGTTCGAGTTCACGAGCGTTGAGTTCGTCGAGTACGCCGTGGCCATTCTCATCGGCGCTTGCATAATCCCGATAGTCGAGCTTGTCAAGCTCATCCAAAGAAAGTGCGCGAAAAGCAATTGACATTGCTCAAAACAGGTGATAATATATCGTCTGTAAAAGGCTTTGACGGAGAAGACCGGAGTTTTGCCGCACAGAGAGGGCTGCCTTGGCTGCAAGCCGCCCCGGCGTAGGCTTCATGCGTCACCGCTCCCGAGCCGGAGAGAGGAAATTCCCTCCCGCGTGACGCGCGTTAAAGCGTTTTTCGAGTGAAAATTCAAGGTGGAACCGTGCAAAACGCACCCTTGACGCCCCAACGGCGTTGAGGGTGCTTTCTTATTTGATTAGGAGGACGAAAATGGACGAGAACAACAAATTCAGCTTTGAAAACCCCGAATACCGCAGCACCTATTGGCACACCTGCTCCCACGTGCTGGCGCAGGCCGTCAAGCGCCTGTACCCCGAAGTCAAGCTCGCAATCGGCCCGTCGATCGACAACGGCTTTTATTACGACATGGACTCGCCTTTCCCCTTCACCCCGGAAATAATGGAGAAAATCGAGGGCGAGATGCGCAAAATCTGCAAGGAAAAGCTCAAGCT
>CAZXVA010000002.1:0-74381 GCA_964644305.1 uncultured Oscillospiraceae bacterium | reverse complement strand
CGGACGCGGGCTATAAAATAAATATCCTCTCCAAGTATTTTGCCCGCATGGGGCACGAAACCGTCATCATAACCGCTGAGCTTGACAAGATGCCGGATTATCTCACCGGCTTTTTCGGGCGCGACAATATCGCCGCGCGTGACCGCGACTATGAAACGCGCTACGGCGTGAAGATAATCCGTCTGCCGATATGGGCGTATGTCAGCGGCCGCGCGATATTCAAGGGCAATATGGCCGAGTTCGTCAACTCCCTCAACCCCGATATTCTCTATGTCCACGGCAATGACACTGCCGTCGGCATGTGGCTCTTGCGGCACAAAAACAAGCTCAATTGCCCCATGGTCATGGACAACCACATGGTTGAAATGGCCTCTCAAAACCCGCTTCGCAAGGCGTACCGCGCCTATTATAAACGCTTCATCGCCCCCATCATCATCAAAAACGAGATTCCCGTCATCCGCGCCATGAACGATGATTACGTTGAAAAATGCCTCGGCGTGCCGCTCTCTCTCGCCCCGTGGATATCCTACGGCTCGGACACGCTCCTTTTCCACCCGGACAAGGCCGCCGGTGCCGCCTTCCGCCGCGAATACGGCATTGCGGACGACGCGCTTGTCGTCCTTTTCGCGGGCAAGCTCGACGAATCCAAGGGCGGCATGCTCCTTGCCGAGCTTATGACCCGCAAGATTAACACCCCGCGCGAGATAGTCTATCTCATCATCGGCAACGCCACCGGCGAATACGGCGAGGCGGTCGAGACGCGCATGGGGCAAAGCCCGTACCGTGTTCTCCGCTTCCCCACGCAGAAATATTCCGCCCTCGCCGCGTTTTATCAGGCCGCCGACGTCGGCCTCATCGCCAAGCAGGCCAGCCTCAACTTTTTCGACATGGAGGCCTGCGGTGTTCCGGTGCTGTCTGAGGACAACAATCTCAACGCCCAGCGCACGGACTGCGAAAACGGCTGGCTCTTCGCCCCGGATGATGCTGACGATTTTGCCGCCAAGCTTGAGCAAATCGCCAATCTCCCCGCCGCCGAGCTTGCGCGCTGTTCCCAAAACGCCGTTGATTACGTGCGTGAATATTATGATTACGGCAAAAAGGCCGAGGAATACATGCTCGTCATCAACTCCGTGTACGAGCGCGACGGGAAGCGGTGAGCGGTATGTACATTCTCGAAGTGTCCTACGGCTGCCCCTCGGCGAAGTATCCGAGCAACGGCAACTTCCAGCTCGATCAGGCCAAGGCGCTCGCGCAAATCGGCCACAAGGTCGTTTTCGCCGCGCTGGACATGCGCTCCGTGCGCCGCTGGCGACGTTGGGGCTTGTGGCGGCATGAGGCCGCCGGGCTTGATGTTTATGAATACAATTTCCCGATGGGCCCCGTTGCGGCCTCGGTTCGCGCCAAGCTCGCCGAGCGCGGCTTTGCGCGGATATTGAACCGCGTCATAAAAGACCACGGCAAGCCCGACGTCGTGCACGTCCACTTTGCCGACACGGCGCAAAGCGTCGTGAGCCCCTGCAAGGCCGCCGGTGTGCCCTTCGTCGTCACGGAGCACGCCTCCAGCATCATGGACGATGCCAAGGCCGCGCCCCAGCGCGACATGCTCAAGCGCGTTTATGATAACGCCGCCGCCGTCATCGCCGTCAGCCCGGCGCTTGCCCGGCAAATCAAAAAGCTCACCGGGGCGGACGCGGCTGTGGTGGATGACATTGTCGACATTGACACCTTTTGCCCCACGAGGCATGAACGGGGCGAGGGTGCGCCGTTTCGCTTCGTCTCCGCAGGGCATGCCGAGTATAGAAAGGGCTTTGATGTGCTCGTCGCGGCCTTTGCCGAGCTTATAAAAACCGCGCCCGATTGCGAGCTTGTCATAATGGGCGACGGCGCGGAGCTTGACAATATCAAGCGCGACATTGCCGCGCGCGGCCTTGATGACAAGGTCACCTGCACGGGGTATTTCAAGCGCGCGGAGTTTGCCGAGGCGCTGAACAACAGTGACGGCTTCGTCCTTGCCAGCCGCCATGAAACCTTCGGCGTGGTGTATGCCGAGGCGATGGCCGCCGGCGTCCCCGTCATTGCCACGCGCTGCGGCGGAACCGAGGGGTTTGTCAACGCGCAAAACGGCCTCATGGTGGACGTGGACGATGTTCCCGCCCTTGCCGAGGCAATGGCGTATATGCGCGCCAATGCGCATCAATTCGACCGCGCGGCCATCGCGCGCTATGCGCGCGAAAGCTTCGCCCCCGCCGCCGTGGCCGCCAAAATCACCGCCGAGCTTGAGCGGGCGATTCAATGAGCCTTCAATCGGCAGGGGAGTGCCCCGCCGAATAACACATGGAGCGTCAGCAAGTGAAAAAGCTGTATGAAAAAATCAAAAACAGAATAGCCCCCCTTGTGGCAAACGGTTTCCTCTGGATCTTCGGCGGGAACTTTGCCGCGCAATTCTTCGGCTTTGTTTCGTCGGTCGTCGTCATTCGCAACCTCTCCAAGGCCGAATACGGCGTGTATGTCGACGCGAACAATATCTATTCCTATATGGCCATTTTCATCGGCATGGGCATGATAAGCGCCATTTTGCAGTTTTGCAGTGAAAATGTCTCCAACGAGCGCAAAACGGCCATATATCAGTTCGCCTTTTCCACGGGCTCGGTTTTCAATTTGGCCTTGCTTGTGGTCATCTATGCCGCCGGCTGCTTTTATAAGCCGGACGGCGCGGGGTATTATCTGCGCCTCATGTGCGCCTACCCGATAGTCATTTACACGAATAATTACATGCAGATGGCCTTGCGCGTCAAGCGCAAAAACCGCGAGTTCGGCCTTGTTTACATGGTCTACGCGGTCACAATCTGCGCGGGCAACATCGTTTTCACGTTCCTTTGGGGCGTCAAGGGCTTGGTGATCTCCTCTTATTTCACTCAGGTCATCGCGGCCGCCACGGCCTTTGCCTTTTTGAAAAAGGATGGCTTTTTCACCGAGGTCACAGCCCCCGTCGAAAAGCTCGATGGCGCGGGGAAGAGAGAGGTTTCAAGCTATTGCCTGCTCTGCATTGCCACAAACTTTGTCACCACGGCGCTGGTGCTCTTGGACATCACCTGCCTCAACCTCGTCCTGGGCGATTCTCAGGTGCTGGCCGACTATAAGGTCGCCTCTGCCATTCCAAGCGCCATGATGTTCGTCCCCACCAGCCTCGTCACTTATTTTTACCCCCTCATGGTCGAAGCGTACAGCACCGACCCCGATTCCTTTGCCGCAAAGCTTGTGGATTTCGGCAAGGTGTTTCTCGCCGTGGCGCTGCTGCTTTCGCTGATAATGCTTGCATTTGCGCCGATTATAATATATATTGTCTATGGTGAAAAATACATGAGCGGAGTGCCGGTGTTTCGCATTCTGTGCGTCAATTTCTTCGTCAACGCCGGAATCAGAACCATCTTGACCAACTCCCTTTATGTGATAAAAAAAGTGAACATCAATCTCGTGCTGGCCACGCTTGCGGGTGTGCTCAATGTCGTGCTCGACGTTTGGCTCATCGGCAAAATGGGTTCAACCGGCGCGGCAGTGGCGACCGTGGTGGTGACGCTGTTCATCTCCATGCTGGAATTGGCTTACGTCATGTTCCACCTCCGCCGAGGCCGTGCGGCGAAAACAGCACCGGATTCAACAGATTAAAGAGGATTAAAGCTTATGAGAATTTGTGTTGTCGGAACAGGATATATCGGCCTGCCCACGGCGCTCATGCTCGCCTCGCACGGCGTGCATGTCGAGGCCGTCGGCCACAGGCAGGAAACCGTGGACAAGCTCAGCCGGGGTGACGTCACCTTTGAGGAAAAGGGCTTGCCTGAGCTTTTTGCCGCCGCGCGCGAGAGCGGGAACATCAACTTCCGCTGTGATTATCCTGCCGAGGATTTTTATATCATCACCGTCCCCACGCCCTATCTTGCCGACAGCAAGAAGGTCGACGCCGCCGCGATTGTCGACGCGCTGCACCATGTGCTCGGTGCCTGCAATGACGGCGCAATCGTCGTCATTGAGTCCACCGTCTCCCCCGGCACGGTCGACCGCGAAGTGCGCCCCGTCGTCGCCGCCAGCGGCAAAACCGTCCGCCTTGCCCACGCGCCCGAACGCATCATCCCCGGCAACATGCTCAATGAGCTCATTCATAACTCCCGCACCATCGGCTGCGACGACGCCGCCACGGGCGAAGAGATCAAAAAGGCCTATCTTTCGTTCTGCCGGGGCGACATCGTCATCACCGACATCAAAACCGCCGAGATGACCAAGGTCGTGGAAAACACCTTCCGCGACATCAACATCGCCTTTGCCAACGAGCTTGCGAGAATTTGCCGCAAGGGCGGCATGGACGTGGGTGAGGTCATCCGCATCGCCAACAAGCACCCGCGCGTCAACATTCTCCAGCCCGGCCCCGGCGTCGGCGGTCACTGCATTTCCATCGACCCGTGGTTCTTGGTGGGCGACTTCCCGGAGGACGCGCGCCTCATCCGTACCGCGCGCGAAATCAATTCCGCCATGCCGGAGTACGTGCTTGAGCGCATCGAGTCCATCATGCGCGAAAACGGCCTCGCCGACTTCTCCCGCGTCGGGCTTTACGGCCTGACGTACAAAGAAAACGTCGACGACACGCGCGAAAGCCCCACCCTGCAATTGCTTGACGTCATCGCGCGCCGCGGCCTTGCCGCGCCTCTGGTCTATGACCCCATGGTGTCAAAGCACAAAAACACCCGCATGGCCGCCGATTTTGACGAATTTTTGAGCGGGAGCGATTTGATTGTCCTCCTCGTCGGCCACAGCCAGATTCGCCAATCGCTTGACGCGCTGAAAGGCCGCCTCGTGCTCGACACGCGCGGCATAATCACCGACGGCAGTGCCTACACGCTGTAAAATAAGCTTATGAAACGAATTTTGCTGGTTTTCGGCACGAGGCCGGAGGCAATAAAAATGTGCCCCCTCGTCAATGAGCTGAAACGCCGCGAGAATGCCGAAACCCTTGTCTGCGTCACGGGGCAGCACCGCCAAATGCTCGACCAGGTGCTCGATGCGTTTTCCGTCGTGCCGGATTATGACCTTTCCATCATGAAGCAGGGTCAGGATCTTTTTGACATCACCGTCAATATCCTCTCCCGCATTCGCGAGGTTTTGCAAGAGGTCAAGCCCGACATCGTCCTCGTCCATGGGGACACGTCCACCACATTCGTCACCGCCCTTGCCTGTTACTATCTGCGCATCCCCCTCGGCCATGTCGAGGCCGGACTGCGGACTTATGACATTTATTCGCCTTACCCCGAAGAATTCAACCGTCAGGCCGTGGGCGTGCTGGCCGATTATAACTTCGCCCCCACGGAAACGGCCAAGGCCAACCTCGTCCGCGAGGGAAAGAGGGCGGAAACGGTGTTCGTCACCGGCAACACCGCCATCGACGCCTTGAAAACCACCGTCCGCGCCGATTACACCCACCCGGAGCTTGACTGGGCGGCCGGCAGCCGCCTCATCGTCATCACGGCGCACCGCCGCGAAAACCTGGGCGAGCCGATGCACCATATGTTCCGCGCCATTCGCCGCATTGTCGAGCAGCACCCGGACGTCAAGGCCGTTTACCCCATCCACATGAACCCCGTCGTGCGCCGCGCGGCGGATGAGGAGCTGGGCGGCTGTGACCGCATCCACATCATTGAGCCCCTCGACGTGCTGGACTTTCACAATTTCATGGCGCGCTGCCACCTCATACTCACCGACAGCGGCGGCATTCAGGAAGAAGCGCCCGCCCTTGGCAAGCCCGTCCTCGTCATGCGCGACACCACCGAGCGCCCGGAGGGCATCGCCGCCGGGACACTCCGCCTCGTCGGCACGGATGAAGAGACCATTTATAATGAGTTCAACCGCCTTTTGACGGATGAAACGGCTTACCGCGCCATGTCCGTCGCGGCCAACCCCTACGGCGACGGCCACGCCGCCGAACGCATTGCGGACATCTTGCTTGATAATTAAAACGTGATAACAACGAAAGGAGAGTGCGAATGAGGCACCACGCTGCATTTGACCTGCCCCCGCGCATAAACGCCGCCGGCAGATATATCGGGGCGGCGGTATATGGCCTCGCCGCGCTCTTTTTCGCCGTTGTGGGCGCGCTGTGCGCCGTGCGGCTGTGTTCTTCGCCCTCGTCCGTGCTCACCGCGCTTTTGACCGCTGTGCTTTTTGTGGCGCTGTGCTGTGTGCTGTGGCGCGTGCCAAGTAAAAGGGCGGCGCTCGCGGCGATTCTCGCCGTGGCGGCGGCTGTGCGCGTGTGGTATGTTTTCACTGTGCCCAGCGAGCCCGTGAGCGATTTCGCCCTGCTTTATTCTTCCGCCGAGGCCGCCGCGAACGGCGATTTTTCATGGGCAAACGTCACCGAGGGTTATTTTGCCTGGTGGCGCTATCAAATCCCCTTTGTGCTTTATGAGGCCGCCGTCATCAAGCTGACGCACTCCGTGGCCGCGCTGAAGCTGTTGAACGTCGTGTGGGGCGTCGGCACGGTGTATCTCGTTTTTCGCCTCACCCGCGCCTTTGCCGGGGATTATTCCGCCCTCGGCGCGGCGCTTTTCGCCGCGGTGTGCCCGGCGTTTGTCATGTATTCATCTGTCCTCACCAATCAGCATATTTCGCTCTTTTTCATTCTCCTCGCGCTTGTCGTGCTCATCGAGGCGCGCTCAATCCTCGGCTGTGCCGCGGCGGGGGCGCTCATGGCGCTGGGCAATCTCATGCGCCCGGAGGCGGCCATCGTCATCGCGGCGCTGTGCTGCGTCGCGCTTTATGCCTTCCTCGCCACTCCCTCGAAAAAGAGCCTCGGCCATATTCTTCTTGCCCTCGCCGTCACGCTTTTGGCGTATTTCGCCGTGCAAAAGGCGGCGGAGCTTATTCTCGCCGCGATTGGCGTTGCCCCCTATGGGCTTGGAAACTCCGTCCCGGAGTGGAAGCTGATTGTCGGCCTTGACCTTGAAAGCGGCGGCACTGTCTCGCAGAATTATGCCTCCCTCCTCGACATTGCCGACCCTGCCGAGCGCACGGCGGCCATCCGCGCCGTCATCGCCGCCCAGCTTGCCGAGGCGGCGAAGCACCCCGCCTTTTTCTTTGAAAAGCTCAAATATTTTTGGACGAGCATGGAGGACACCACCTTCACCCTCGCCGGTGTCCCGGAATGGACAATGGCCGCCGGGGCGCTCAGCGTGACGGAAATGGTTTATTCCTTCGCGTCCGCGGAGCTTGCCCTGCGCACGGCGGCGTATCTTTTTGCCGCCGTTGCCTGCGCGCATTATGCTCGCAAGTCCGCCGCCGGGCGCGTGGTCGGCGGCTCTGTCGCGCCGCTTTGTGTCGCGGCGGTGCTCTGCGGCACGGTTCTTGCTTATCTTTTCATCGAAATCCAGCCCAGATACAGATTATTTGCCCTGCCCTTCGTGTTTGTCATGGCGGCAGCGGCCTTGGGGCGCATCGCGCCCGACGGGAAACGTGCATGGAAAAACTGACTTCACGCAAAAATGAATATATCCGCTCACTTCGCCGCCTCGCCGCCGAGGGGGATTATCGCCGCGAGCGCGGCGAATACCTTGCCGACGGCCTGAAGCTTTTGCGCGAGGCGCTATCCTCCGGCGCGCGCGTCACGAGCGTTTTGTGGCGCAACGGCGCGGAGAACCTCGCGGGGCTTGATTCCGCCGCGCAGTATCTTGCCGACGATGAGCTTTTTGACTATGCCTCGCCCATGAAGAACAGCCCCGGCCCGGTTTTCACCGTGGCCATGCCGACGCCGTGCGCCGACGCGGCGCTTGAAAACGCCCTTGTCCTTGAAACCGTTCAAGACCCCGGCAACGTCGGCACGGTCATCCGCACGGCCAATGCCCTCGGCGTTGACGCCGTCATCCTCACGGGTGACTGCGCCGATATATATCACCCCAAAACCGTCCGCGCCACCATGGGCGCGATCTTCCGCCAGCGCGTCGTCACCTGCAAGCTCGATGAGCTTGCCCCGCTGCTTGATAAAAATAACCTCCCGCTTTACGGCGCGGCCTTGTCCGAAAGAGCCTCGGATATCCGCACGGTGGACGTCAAAAACGCCGCCGTCGCCGTCGGGAGCGAGGGCAGAGGGCTTTCCCGCGCGTTGTTCGATGTGTGCGCCGGCGAGGTGATAATCCCCATGCGCCCGTGCAGCGAGTCCTTGAACGCCGCTGTCGCGGCGGCGATAATCATGTGGGAAATGGCGCGATAGCGCGGCATATATAATAGTAGAGAGAAATGAGGTGCGGCAATGGCGGCGTTGAAATATTGGATATGGCTTGCCGATGCGGCGGTGTCGCCGCGGGCAAAGGCGGCGTTGCTGCGCCGTTACGGAGATGCGCAGCGCGCCTTTTTCGCGCCTGCGGGCGAAATCGCCGCCACCGACGGCGTCGGCGCGCAGGAGGCCGAGCTTTTGGAAGCGCGCTCGCTCAAAGAAAGCGAGCGCATCATCGCCGAGTGTGACGCGCTTGATGTTGCCATTGTCACGCTTGAAGACCGCGCATATCCCGTGCGCCTTAAAAACATTTTTGCACCGCCGCCGGTGCTGTATGTCAAGGGCAAGCTACCGCCGCTGGACGAGAGCGCTGCCATCGCCGTCGTCGGCACACGCAGGGCAACGCCCTACGGGCTGAAAATGGCGCGCGAGCTTG
Source organism: uncultured Oscillospiraceae bacterium (assembly GCA_964644305.1). Classification (GTDB taxonomy): domain Bacteria; phylum Bacillota; class Clostridia; order Oscillospirales; family Oscillospiraceae; genus Limivicinus. The sequence goes on along the minus strand of CAZXVA010000002.1, from coordinate 65,694 downwards.
CCTTTGAAATCGTACAGTGCGGCGGTATCGTCGTCTCCGGCTTGACCGACGGCATTGACGCCGCTGCGGCCGAGGGCGCGCTTGCCGCCGGTGGGCGCTGTGTCGGCGTCCTCGGCACGGCCATCGACGGCGATTTGACCGAGCTTTCGCACAAGGTGTCCCTCGTGGGCGCGGTGGTGAGCGAGTATGCGCCCGGCGTCAAGCCCAAGCGCAGCTTTTTCCGCGACAGAAACCGCGTCACGGCGGGGCTGTCCGTCGGCGCGGTCGCCGTCGAAGCGCCGGAGAAAAGCGGGACGCGCTTATTCATCGCCGAGGCCGCCGAGCAGGGCAAAGAAATCTTCGCCGTCCCCGCCAATGCCGACGCTTTCAACAGCGCCGGGACGATCGGCATGCTCAAAGACGGGGCGAAGCTCGTCACCAACGGCTGGGACGTGATGAGTGAGTTTGAATGGCGCTTTCCGGACTCTGTCCGCCGCCCTGAGCTTGCCGAGGTCAAGGCCACTCCGCGTCCCGTATCGGGCGAAAATGAGTCCGCCGCCAAGCCCTCTCGACGCAAAAATTCAAAAAAAGTCATTGACAAGCAAAAGAACAAGGGCTATATTGACTTGAAAGCGCAGCTTGACGGCCTGAATGAAACGCAGCTGAAAATCATCGGCGCGATTGACCCCGGCGGCACGCATATCGATGACATCATCGAGCGCACCGGCTTCAACGCCGCCACCGTGCTTGCCCAGCTCACTTTTTTGGAGCTCAAGGGCTTTGTCGGCCGTCTCCCCGGCAGACGCTTTTTATTGAATACAGCGAGGAAATGAGGAAAGATAATGGCAAAAGCAAAGGAACTCGTCATCGTTGAGTCCCCGGCAAAGGCTAAAACAATAGAGAAATATTTGGGCACGAATTACAAGGTTCGCGCCTCGATGGGTCATCTGCGCGACCTGCCCAAAAGCAAGCTCGGCGTGGACATCGAAAACGGCTTTGAGCCGCAGTATATCCCCGTCAAGGACAAGCGCGAGCTCATCAACGAGCTGAAAAAGGACGCCAAAAGCGCCTCCACCGTCTATCTCGCGACCGACCCCGACCGCGAGGGCGAGGCCATTTCATGGCACTTGAAAGAGCTGTTGGAGCTTGATGACGACAAGGCCAAGCGCGTCACCTTTAATGAAATCACCAAAAAGGTCGTCACCGAGAGCATCCAAAACCCGCGCGCCATCGATCAGGACTTGGTCGACGCGCAGCAGGCGCGCCGCATTCTCGACCGCATTGTCGGCTATAAGCTCTCTCCGCTTCTCTGGCGCAAGGTGAAAAAGGGGCTGAGCGCCGGGCGCGTCCAGTCTGTCGCCACGCGCATGGTCGTCGACCGCGAGGAAGAAATAAAAGCCTTCGTCAGCGAGGAATACTGGCTTTTGGACGCGCATCTCAACTGCGGCTCGCCCAAGGCCGCCTTCACCGCGCGCTATTACGGCGCCAATGACAAAAAGGCCGAGCTCAAAAGCGAAGGCGACGTCAACGCCGTCATCTCCGCCACGGAGAATGCCCCCTTCATCATCAAAACCGTCAAGCGCGGCGAAAAGCAAAAATCCCCCTCGCCCCCGTTCATCACCTCCACCTTGCAGCAGGAGGCGTCCCGCCGTCTGGGCATGACGCCGCGCCGCACCATGTCCATCGCCCAGCAGCTTTATGAGGGCGTCGAGCTTGCCGGGCAGGGGAGCGTCGGCCTCATCACCTATATGCGCACCGACTCTCTCCGCCTTTCCGACGAGGCCATTGCCGCCGCGCGTTCGTTCATCACCGCGCGCTATGGCGCGCAGTATTGCCCCGCCGTGCCGCGCCGCTTCAAGACCAAGGCCGGCGCGCAGGACGCGCACGAGGCCATCCGCCCCACCGACGTCAACCTCACGCCCGAGAGCGTGCGCAAGGATCTCACGCAAGAGCAGTATCGGCTTTATCGCCTGATTTGGGGGCGCTTCACCGCCTGCCAAATGGCCAACGCCGTTTATGACAACATCTCCGTCGACACCGAAAGCGCCGGCCACATTTTCCGCGCCAATTATTCCGAGCTGAAATTCGCCGGTTATACTGCGGTGTATGAGGAGCAGCGCGACGAGGAAAGCGCCGAGCTTGCCAACCCTCTCCCCAGCCTCAGCGAGGGTCAGCGCGTTTTTCTCACGTCGTTCACGCCCGACCAGCAGTTCACCCAGCCTCCCGCGCGTTACACCGAGGCCACCCTCATCCGCGCCATGGAGGAAAAGGGCATCGGCCGCCCGTCCACTTATGCCCCCACCATATCCACCATCACCTCCCATGACTATGTCATCAAAGAGGGCAAATATCTCCGCCCCACCCCCTTGGGCGAGGTCGTCACCGGCCTCATGCGCGAGCATTTTGCCGACATTGTGGATTTGAAGTTCACCAACCACATGGAAGCCGAGCTTGATGAAATCGAAAGCGGCAAGGCCGAGTGGCGCGACGTGCTCGAGGATTTTTACAAGGACTTCGGCGGCGAGCTCGATGCGGCCGAAAAAGCCCTCGACGGCGTCAAAATCAAAGTCCCCGATGTTTTGAGCGACGAATACTGCGACGTTTGCGGCGCTCAAATGGTCGTGAAAAAAAGCAAATTCGGTTATTTCCTCGGCTGCCCGAACTTCCCCGAGTGCACCTTCACCAAGCCCATCGTCGTCGAGATGCCGGGCAAATGCCCCAAGTGCGGCGGCAGGATATTAAAGCGCACGTCGAAAAAGGGCTATGTGTTTTACGCCTGTGAGCGCGGCACGGATTGCGGCTTCATCACGTGGGACGTCCCCACCAAGGACTTCTGCCCCGCCTGCGGCAAAACCATGTTCAAGCGCAGCGGGCGCGGCTACGCCAAGCCCTTCTGCGAAAACCCGGACTGCACCCAGTTCGTCCCGGAGGATCAGCGCGGCTACAAGAAAAAGTCCGCCGCCCCCGCCGAAACCGACGGCGGCGACACCCCCGCCGACACCGAAACCGACACCAAGGCCGAACCCAAGACCAAAGCCAAGGCCGAGCCGAAAGCCAAAACCAAAACCACCGCAAAAACGGCGGCGAAGAAGCCCGCCGCGAAGAAAACGGCGGCCAAAAAGCCCGCCGCAAAAACAACAGTGAAAAAGAAAGCAACAGATGAATGATAGAATAGTAACCGTTCTCGGCGCGGGGCTTGCCGGAAGCGAATGCGCCTGGCAGCTCAGCCGACGCGGCGTCAAGGTTCGCCTCGTCGAGATGAAGCCCGAAAAAAAGACCCCCGCCCACTCCGCAGACGGCTTTGCCGAGCTTGTCTGCTACAACTCCCTGCGCAGTGACGAGCTTTCCAACGCCGTCGGCCTTTTGAAGGCCGAAATGCGCCGCATGGGCTCGCTCATCATGGAAAGCGCGGACGCAAACCGCGTGGCCGCGGGCGGCGCGCTCGCCGTTGACCGCGAGGGCTTTTCCCGCTATATCACCGCCAAGCTCGAAAACGCCGAAAATGTCGAGATTATCCGCGCCGAGGCCACCGAAATCCCCGACGGCGAGGTCGTCATCGCGACAGGCCCGCTTTCAAGCGACGCCATTGCCGACAAAATCGCCGCTCTTTGCCCGGACAGCGACCTGCATTTTTATGACGCCGTCGCCCCCATCGTCACACTCGATAGCGTGGACATGGACAGCGCCTTCTTCGCCTCGCGCTACGACAAGGGCACGGCGGATTATGCAAACTGCCCGATGGACAAGGACGAATATCTGGCCTTCGTCAGCGAGCTTGTCTCGGCCAAAGAGGCCGAGGTTCACGGCTTTGACGACGGCGGCGTGTTTGAAGGGTGCATGCCCGTTGAGGTCATGGCGCGCCGCGGGGTGGACACCTTGCGCTATGGCCCCCTCAAGCCCGTCGGCCTCATCGACCCGCGCACCGGGCGCGAAAATTACGCCGTGGTGCAGCTTCGCCGCGACAACGCCGAGGGCACGATATATAACCTCGTCGGCTTTCAAACGCACCTCACCTGGGGCGAGCAAAAGCGCGTTTTCTCCATGATTCCCGCGCTCAAAAATGCGGACTTCGTCCGCTACGGTGTCATGCACCGCAACACCTATCTCAACAGCCCCAAGCTTTTGGATAAGTATTACCGCCTGCGCTCTGACCCGCGCATCAGCTTTGCCGGGCAGATGACGGGCGTTGAGGGCTATGTGGAGTCCGCCGCCTCCGGCATGCTCGTCGGCATCGAAACCGCCGCGCGTGTGCTGGGGCTTGACAGCGTCGACTTTCCGCAGGAAACGGCCATCGGCGCGCTCGCCGAGTATATTTCCGGCGGCTCTGTGGGCGACTTCCAGCCCATGAACATCAACTTCGGCATCATCACCCCGCTGGGTTATCGCGTCAAGGGCAAGCGCAACAAAAACGCCGAGATATCCCGGCGTTCGCTTGAAATCATAGATAAGCTCATGACTAAGGAGGTTTTCGCGCTGTGAGGATAATAATCGACGCCATGGGCGGCGACAACGCCCCGGAGGAAATCGTAAAGGGTGCAGTGCGCGCCAAGCGCGAGCTGGGCGTGGACGTCACGCTCGTCGGCATTGAGGATAAGGTTCGCGCCTGCCTCGCCGCCGAAAACGAAACCGGCATCGACGTTGTCAATGCCACCGAGGTCATCACCATGTCCGACGACCCCAGCACCGCCACGCGCCGCAAAAAGGATTCATCCATGGCCGTTGCGCTCACCATGCTGAAAGACGGCAAGGGCGACGCGGTTGTCTCCGCCGGCAGCACCGGCGCACTCCTGACCGGCGCCACGCTCACCGTCAAGCGCATTCGCGGCATTCGCCGCGCCGCACTCGCGCCGGTTTTGCCGGCGGGGGAGCACGGCACCATGCTCATCGACTGCGGGGCGAACGTCGAATGCACGGCGGAATACCTCTTGCAGTTTGCCTTCATGGGCAGCTTTTACGCAAAGAAGCTCATGGGCTGTGACTCTCCCCGCGTCGGCCTTTTGAACGTCGGCACCGAGGACTCAAAGGGCGGCGCCTTGCAGCATCAGGCGTTCGCGCTCATGAAAAAGGCGCACGAAGAGGGCAGAATCAACTTCATCGGCAACGTCGAGGGGACGGATGCTTTCGCCGGCAAGGCCGATGTCATAGTCTCCGACGGGTTCACCGGCAACGTCCTCTTGAAAACCACCGAGGGCGCGATAAAATTCATGATGGGCGCGCTCAAGGGCGTGTTTTATAAAAACACCGTCAACAAGCTCGCCGCCGCAGTGCTGAAAAACAACCTTGCCGCCATGAAAAAATCCATGGACGTCAATGAGGTCGGCGGCACGGCGCTCATCGGCATTTCAAAGCCGGTGATAAAGGCGCACGGCTCATCCAATGCCGCGAGCATATTCTCCGCTGTGCGTCAGGCGGTCAAGTTTGCCGAATCCGGCCTCATCGCCGATATAAACGAGAACATTGAATACATGAAGCTGAAGGGCGACGGCGAAAATGAACAGGCTTGAAGCGAAAATCGGCTATACTTTCAACAATAAACACCTCCTCCAAACCGCGCTCACGCACTCGTCCTATGCCAACGAGCACCACGGCGATGTGCAAAGCTATGAGCGGCTGGAGTTTTTGGGCGACTCCATCCTCGGCCTTGTCACGGCGGACTTTCTCTATCACCATGAGCCGAAGCTGCCCGAAGGGCGCATGACGCGTCTGCGCGCCGAGCTTGTGTGCGAGGCGAATCTCCACGCCGTCGCGCTGGAGCTTGGACTGGGGGAATACATGCGCCTCGGCCGGGGTGAAGAGCACACCGGCGGGCGCAAGCGCGCCTCGATTTTGGCCGACATGGTCGAGTCCGTCATCGCCGCGATGTACATTGATTCCGGTAGCATGGACGAATCCCGCCGCTTCATTCTTGAGCGCATTCTCGCCCATGCCGAGCTTGACGAAAAGCACCGCTCCGCCGACTATAAAACCCGCCTGCAAGAGCTTGTTCAGCAAACCGCCGGGGGTCACGTCAGCTATGAGCTCATCGGCGAAACCGGCCCCGACCATTGCAAAACCTTTTCTTATCGCGTCCTCGTCAACGGCAAGCCCGCCGGTGAGGGCAGCGGCCGCACCAAAAAAGAGGCCGAGCAGATGGCCGCCGGCTGCGCGCTGGAGGCGCTGAACGCATGAGCGCGCGCGAGTGCGTCATCCCGGTGTTCGTGCCGCATCTGGGCTGCCCGAATGACTGCGTGTTCTGCAACCAGCGCCGCATTTCCGGCAGCACCAAGCCCGCCACCGCCGACGATGTCAACAAAGCCATAGACTCCGCCGCCGCCTTGCTCCCCGTCGGGGCAAAGCGGCAATTGGCGTTTTACGGGGGCAGCTTCACCGCCATTCCCGTGCCGGAGCAGCTCGCCCTTTTGTCGGCGGCAAAGCGCCGCCTCGACGCGGGCGACATTGACGCCCTGCGTCTTTCCACCCGCCCCGACGCCATTGACGGCGCGATTTTGAACCGCCTGCGTGATTACGGCGTCGAGACCATCGAGCTCGGCGCGCAGTCAATGTGCGATGAGGTTCTCGCCCTCTCCGGGCGCGGGCACACCGCGATTGATGTTGAAAACGCCTCCCGAATGATTAAAGCCGCCGGCTTTCGCCTCATTTTGCAGATGATGACCGGCCTGCCGGGCGACACGAAGGCGCGCGCAATCGACACCGCGCGCCGCATTATCGCCTTAAACCCCGACGGTGTGCGCATTTACCCCACCGTCATCGTCCGCGACACCGCGCTATATGACCTGTGGCAAGCCGGGCTTTATCAAGAGCACACGGTGGACGCCGCCGTGGATTACTGCGCCGCGCTCGTGCCGCTGTTTGAAAGGGCGGGCATTCCCATAATCCGCATGGGGCTCAACCCCACGGACGAGCTGTCCGGCGGCGCGGCGGCGGGGGGCGCATATCATCCCGCCTTGGGCGAGCTCGTCAAGGCGCGCATCATGCTCGACGCCGCGCGCGATAAACTCCGCGCCGCCGCCGTTGCACCCCGTTCCGCCGTCACCATCGGCGTCAATTCAAAGCAAATCAGCCAAATGGCGGGTCAGCACCGGGGCAATATCGCCGCCCTCACGGCTCAATTTGACCTTGCCTCGCTCAAAATCCGCCCCGCCGATGTCAAACCCGGCGAAATCGTAATACTTTCGGTTGAAACAGGCGAAGAAGTATAGTATAATATATCGTTAGCGTTTGTTAAGCGATTATGATAATGAGGTTATTCATTTGTACTTAAAAGCATTGGAGATTCAGGGCTTCAAATCCTTCGCGGAGAAGACCCGCCTCACATTTGAAAAGGATATCACCGCCATCGTCGGTCCGAACGGCTCGGGCAAGTCGAACATTTCCGACGCCATTCTTTGGGTCATGGGCGAGCAGCGCACCAAGGCACTGCGCGGCAGCAAGATGGAGGATGTCATCTTCGGCGGCACGGAAAAGCGCGGCGCACTCGGCTTTGCGCAGGTCAGCCTTATCATCGACAATTCCGCCCACATTTTCCAGAGTGACAGCAGCGAAATCATGCTCACCCGCCGCTATTACCGCAGCGGCGACAGCGAGTATTACATCAACAAGCAGCCCGTCCGCCTCAAGGACATTAACAGCCTTTTGATGGACACCGGCCTCGGCCGCGACGGATATTCCATCATCGGCCAGGGGCGCATTGCCGACATTGTCTCCTCCAAAAGCGCCGACCGGCGCGAGATTTTCGAGGAGGCCGCCGGCATCTCGCGCTATCGCTACCGCAAGGAAGAGGCCGAGCACAAGCTCGCCAAAACCGAGGAAAACCTCCTTCGCATAAATGACAAAATCGAAGAGCTTGAAATGCAGGTCGGCCCGCTGAAAAAGCAGTCGGAGACCGCCAAGCGCTATCTCAAGCTCCGCGACGAGCTGCGAATTCAGGAAATCTCCGTCTGGATGACGACGCTGGATAAGCTCCATGAGCAGTCCGCGGCGGTTGACCTTGAATATGCCCAGCTTTCCCAAGCGCTTGACAAGGCGCGGCGCGAGCTGGAGGCGCTTTATGCCTCCTCCGATGGCATTTCCGAGCGCATGCACCAAAAAGACATTGAAAGCGAGGCCGCGCGCGAGCGTCTTTCCGCCGCCGAAAGCGCGGCGGCCGAATGCGAGGCCAACGTCGCCGTCATCAAGGCCAATGTCGAAAGCAGCATCGAAAGCAAAGAGCGCATGCTCAAAGAGCTTGACGAGCAGGAAAGCCGCGTCGGCGAGCTGCGCGGCAATCTCGCCGCCGCCGAGGCGCGCATAAGAGAGCTGAAAAACGAGCTTGCCGCCCTCGCCGAGGACGAGCAGTCGAACAAAAACGTGCTCGACGGCTGCCGCATGAAGCTCAAAAGCCGCGAGGACGCCCTCGCCATGGCAACCGAGCGCGCCACCAAGCTGCAAATCGACGCGCGCAGCATGGACTCGCGCATCGCCATGCTCACCGAGATGGAAAAGGACTTCGAGGGCTATTCCAAGGCCGTCAAAACCGTCATGCGTGAATCCGCGCGCGGCAATCTGCGCGGCGTTCACGGCCCTGCGGCCAACCTCGTGCGCGCGGACGCCGAGTGCGCCCTCGCCATCGAAACCGCCCTCGGCGCGGCGGCGCAGAACATCGTCGTCGATTCGCAAAATGACGGCCGCAGTGCCATCGAGCTTCTAAAGCGCATGGACGCCGGGCGCGCCACCTTCCTCCCGCTCGACGCGATTCGCGGCTCTGTCCTTTCAAACGCGCCCGAAGCCGACCCCGGCTTCGTCGGCATCGCGTCTGAGCTTGTGCGCTATGACGAGAAATATAAAAATGTTTTCACCAATCTTTTGGGGCGCACCGTCGTCGCGGAATCGCTCGCAGACGCCGTGCGCATGGCCAAAAAAAGCGGCAACGCCTTCCGCATTGTCACGCTTGACGGTCAGCTCATAAATGCCGGCGGCTCAATGACCGGCGGCAGTGCCGCCAAGGGCAGCGGCATTCTCTCCCGCGCCAATGAGCTTGAAAAGCTGAAAAAGCAGCGCGAAAAGCTGACCGCGCGCGAAAAGGAATACGCCGACGAAGCCGAGCGCGCCAAGTCCAACCTCGCCAAGGTGCGCTATGACTTGGACATGGCGCTTGAAGATCAAGCCGAGCTTAAAAGCCGCCGTTCCTCCTTCGAGGCCGAAATGCGCGCCACGGAGAACTCCGCCGCCCAGCTCAACACCCTGCTCGCCGGCCTCTCCGGCGACAGCGAGCAGCGCCGCGCGCTCGTAGAAACGCACGAGCGGCGCATTGCCGATTTCCGCGCCCGTCAGGCCGAAAAAGAGCTTCAGCTCAAAGGCATGAATGAGAAAATCGCCCTCATCCGCGCCGAAATCGCGGATATCTCCGCCCGCAAGCTGGAGCTGGAGGGCAAGCGCACTCAAAACGACAAAACCGCCCAACAGCGCAATGCCGACATTTTGGAGCTTGAGCGCCAAAACGCGCGCATTGAGCAAAAGCGCCTCGCCTCTGAGCTGGAGGAAAAGTCGATTCTCGACAAGCTTTGGGATAATTACGAGCTCAGCCACAGCGCGGCAAACGCCCTCCGGCAGGAGGTGCCGAATCTGCAAAAGGCCAACCGCGCCATCAACGAGCTTCGGCGGGACATTTCCGCCCTCGGCAGCCCGAACCTCGGCGCAATCGAGGAATATGAGCGCGTCAACACCCGCTATGAGTTCCTCGCCGAGCAGCGCGACGACGTCAACAAGGCAAAGTCAGAGCTTGTCGGCATCATCAGCGACATCACGGGCGAAATGAAGTCCGTGTTCACCGCGCGCTTCAAAGAGATTGACACCTGCTTCCGCCAAACGTTTTTGGAGCTTTTCGGCGGCGGCAAGGCCGCGCTCATATTGGAGGACGAAAACGACGTTCTCAACTGCGGCATTGACATCAAGGTCCAGCCCCCCGGCAAGGCGCTTTCCAACATCAGCCTGCTCTCCGGCGGCGAAATGGCGTTTGTGGCCATCGCGCTGTACTTTGCCATCTTGAAAGTCCGCCCCACGCCCTTTTGCGTCATGGACGAAATCGAGGCGGCACTGGACGAAGCCAATGTCGACCGCTACGCGCAGTATATGCGCCGCATGGCCGACAAAACCCAGTTTCTCGTCATCACCCACCGCCGCGGCACCATGGAAGAGGCCGACATGCTTTACGGCGTCACCATGCAGGAAAAGGGCGTTTCAAGCGTCATCGAGCTTGACCTTGAAGCCGCGCAGAAAACAATTGAGGAATAACTTAGGAGGCAACCCATGGGCTTATTCGACAAGATTTTTTCCGGCCTGACGAAAACCCGCAACAACATGGCCGAGCTTGAAGAGCTTTTCCAAGACTATCAGCCGGACAGTGACACCTTTTATGACGACCTTGAAGACCTGCTCGTGATGAGCGACGTGGGCGCCGTCACGGCGGACAAGATAATTCAGGCGCTCAAAAAAATGACGTGGGAGCGGCGCTTCCGCAAGGGCTATGAGGCGCGCGAGGGGCTTGTTGAGCTGCTTTCCGACATGCTCTCGGTCAATGACCCCTCCCTGAAGCTGGACACCAAGCCCGCCGTCATTCTCATGGTCGGCGTCAACGGCGTCGGCAAAACCACCACCATCGGCAAGCTCGCCAAGCGTTTTGTCGCCGAGGGGAAAAAGGTTCTCCTCTGCGCGGGGGACACCTTCCGCGCCGCCGCCGCCGAGCAGCTCGGAATATGGGCTGAGCGCTCCGGGGCGGACATCGTCCGCCATGAAGAGGGGAGTGACCCCGCCGCCGTGGTGTTCGACGCGCTTTCCGCCGCCAAGGCGCGCAAAAGCGACATTGTCATCATCGACACCGCCGGCCGGCTTCATAACAAGGCCAATCTCATGAACGAGCTGGCCAAAATCCGCCGCATCATCGACCGCGAGCTGCCCGCCGCCGCCGTCGAAACCCTCTTGGTGCTCGACGCCACCACCGGGCAAAACGGCCTCATTCAGGCCAAGGAGTTCAAAAACACCGCCGGGCTCACCGGCATCGTCCTCACCAAGCTCGACGGCACGGCCAAGGGCGGCATCGTCTTTCCCATCGCCGCCGAACTCGGCGTCCCCGTCAAGCTTGTCGGCGTCGGCGAGGGCGCGGATGATTTGATTCCCTTCGACGCGAAAAATTACGTAGAGGCACTGTTCAAATGATGAAGCTGATTCTTGCAAGCAACAACGCGCATAAATATTCCGAGTTTCGCGCCATGACCGAGGGGCTGGATATCGCCCTCATCTCCCAACGCGAGGCCGGCTGTGACTTCGAGGTCGACGAAACCGGCACCACCTTCGAGGAAAACTCTTACCTCAAGGCCGCCGCCGTCACCGCCGCGACGGGCTGCGCCGCCGTGGCGGACGATTCCGGCCTCGTGGTGGACGCGCTCGGCGGCGAGCCGGGCATATACTCCGCGCGCTACGGCGCGCCCGAGGTCAAAACCGACGCCGAGCGCTATCAATATCTCCTCTCCAAGCTCGGCGATGAGCAAAAGCGCACTGCGCGCTTTGTCTCCTGCATCTGCTGCACCTTCCCCGACGGCGCGGTTTTGCGCGCAAGAGGGGAGTGCGAGGGCGACATTCTCTTCGCCCCCCGCGGCGAAAACGGCTTCGGCTATGACCCCGTTTTTCGCCCCGCGGGCTATGCTGTCAGCATGGCCGAGCTCACCCCGGACGAAAAAAACGCCATATCCCACCGCGGCAAGGCGCTGCAAAAATTCATGATTGTCTTAAAGGAGCATATCAATGCCGATAACAAGTAAACAGCGGGCGCAGCTCCGCTCCCTCGCCATGCACGAGGACACCATCATCCAAATCGGAAAGGGCGGCGTGACGGATACCGTCATCGAGTCCGTTTCCAACGCCCTGCGCGCCAGAGAGCTTGTCAAGGGCAAGGTGCTCGAAAACTCCATGCTCACCGCGCGCGAAGCGTGCGATGCCCTCAGCGAGGCCTGCAAGGCCGAGCAGGTTCAGGTCATCGGCACGAAGTTCGTGCTTTATAAACGCAACCCCAAAGAGCCGAAAATCGAGCTTGTAAAGGACAAAAAGAAATGACGCTTGCCATCTACGGCGGCAGCTTCAACCCGCCGCATTTGGGGCATTTGGAGGCCGCGCGTTCGGTCGTGGCCGAGCTTGCCCCCGATAAGCTTTTGATCATTCCCGACAATATCCCGCCCCACAAAAGCATGGAGCCGGACTGCCCCACGCCGCAGCAGCGGCTTGAGCTGTGCCGCCTCAACTTCCGCTCGCTTGAAAACGCGGAGATTTCCGACATGGAGATAAACCGCCAAGGCAAAAGCTACACCGCCGACACCGTGCGCGAGCTGAAATTGGCTTATCCCGATGATGAGCTGTGCCTCGTCGTCGGCTCGGACATGCTTTTGACCTTTGAAGAGTGGTATGATTTCCGCTTCCTCCTCGACACCTGCCGCTTGGCTGTGGTCTCGCGTGAGGAGGACGATTTGGACACTCTTCGCGCCCATCGTGACCATCTCGCGCGCGAATACGGCGCGCGCGTGACGCTCTTGGAGCATGCGCCTCTCCCCATGAGTTCAAGCGAAATTCGCGTGTGGCTGCGTCTGCGCCTCGGCTCGGATCTTTTGGACAGCGAGGTCTATGCCGAGATAATCCGCCGCCGCTATTATGACGCTCTGCCGGAGCTGTGCTGGCTGCGCGAGGCGGTCAAGCCCTATCTCACGGCCAAGCGCGTGGCGCACGTGGCCGGGTGCGAAAGCGAGGCCGTGCGCCTTGCCATGCACTACGGCGAGAACGCCGAAAACGCCGCCGAAGCGGGCATACTCCATGATATCACCAAAAAGCTCACCCGCGATGAGCAGTTGATATTGTGCGAAAAATATGATATTATCTGCGATGAAGTTCAGCTTGCCAACAACAAGCTCCTCCACGCCGTCACAGGCGCCGCTCTCGCGCGCGATGTGTTCGGTGTGTCCGATGAGGTTTATGAGGCCATCCGCTGGCATACCACCGGCAAGCCGGACATGTCGCTTTTGGAAAAGATTATTTACATGGCCGATTATATCGAGCCCACGCGCGATTTCCCCGGCGTTGAGCGCCTGCGCGAGCTTGCTTATAAGGATCTCGACGCGGCCATGGCGCTGGGGCTCGAAATGAGCATCGAGGACGTCAACTCCGCCGGTGCCGCCCTGCATGAAGACACCCGCCGCGCCTACGAATGGTACACCAACGAATCACAATAAAGGAGAAATAATATGCTTACTCCCGCCGAAATCGCCGGAATCGCCGCCAAAGCCCTTGACGACAAAAAGGCCAGAGACGTCAAGGTCTTGCGCACCGCCGAGCAAACGGTCATCGCCGATTATTTTGTCATCTGCAACGGCACGTCCTCCACGCACATCAAGGCGCTGGTCGACGAGGTCGACAAGCAGCTCTCCGAGGCCGGTGAGCCGCCCATCCGCCGCGAGGGTCTTCGTTCGGATATTTGGGTGCTCATGGACTTCGGCAGCGTCATAGTCCATGTTTTCACCGATGAGGCGCGAAAGTTTTATAATCTCGAACGCCTTTGGAGCGATTCCGAAGAGGTGGCTGTCTCATCCCTTCCTCGCCCTCAGACCGAGGAGTGATATCTCCCCCCCCGGTTCGTGAGGGCTTCCCGAAACACCACTATATTTAATATGAAAAGGGATTGATTCACCATGAAATACGATTTCACCGCAATTGAAACAAAATGGCAGCAGCGCTGGGAAGAAACCAAGCCCTACGCCGCCCAAACCGGCAGCGACAAGCCCAAGTTCTACGCGCTTGTCGAGTTCCCGTACCCCTCCGGGCAGGGGCTTCACGTCGGCCACCCGCGCCCCTACACCGCCATGGACATCATCGCCCGCAAAAAGCGCATGCAGGGCTACAACGTCCTTTTCCCCATCGGCTTTGACGCGTTCGGCCTCCCCACGGAGAACTACGCCATCAAAAACCACATCCATCCCGCCGTCGTCACCGAGCGCAACATCGCAAACTTCACCTCTCAGCTGAAAATGCTCGGCTTCGGCTTCGATTGGGACAGAGTCGTCGATACCACCGACCCCAAGTATTATAAATGGACTCAGTGGATTTTCCTCCAGCTTTTCAAGAAGGGTCTTGCTTACAAGACCACCATGCCCGTCAACTGGTGCACCAGCTGCAAGTGCGTTCTGGCCAATGAAGAGGTCGTCAACGGCGTGTGCGAGCGCTGTGGCAGCGAGGTCGTGCGCAAGGAAAAGAGCCAGTGGATGCTCGCCATCACCAAGTACGCCCAGCGCCTCATCGACGATTTGGACGATTTGGATTATATCGAGCGCGTCAAGATTCAGCAGAAAAACTGGATCGGCCGCTCCACCGGCGCAGAGGTTACGTTTAATACCACCGCCGGTGATGACATCGTCGTCTACACCACCCGCCCCGACACGCTTTTCGGCGCGACCTATATGGTTCTCGCGCCGGAGCACGAGCTGGTGAAAAAGTGGCAGAGCCTTTTGACCAATGCCGACGCCGTCAACGCTTATGTTGACGAGGCCGCGCACAAGTCCGACTTTGAGCGCGCCGAGCTCGACAAGGAGAAAACCGGCGTTCGCCTTGAGGGCGTGCGCGCCATCAACCCCGTCAACGGCAAAGAGATTCCCATCTTCATCTCCGATTACGTCCTCGTCACCTACGGCACGGGCGCCATCATGGCCGTCCCCGCGCACGATGACCGCGACTGGGAGTTTGCCAAAAAGTTTGGCTGTGACATCGTCGAGGTCGTCAAGGGCGGCGACATCGAGCAGGGCGCATTCACTCTCAAGGATGACACCGGCATCATGGTCAACTCCGGCTTCCTCGACGGGCTCACCGTCCGCGAGGCCATCCCCGTCATGAAAAAATGGCTCACCGAGCAGGGCATCGGCCACGAAAAGGTCAACTATAAGCTCCGCGACTGGGTCTTCTCCCGCCAGCGCTATTGGGGCGAGCCCATCCCCCTTGTCAGCTGCCCGAAGTGCGGCTGGGTGCCCGTTGACGAAAGCGAGCTGCCCCTTGTCCTGCCGCAGGTCGACTCCTATGAGCCCACGGACGACGGCGAAAGCCCCCTGTCCAAGATGACCGACTGGGTCAACACCACCTGCCCCTGCTGCGGCGGCCCGGCCAAGCGCGAAACCGACACCATGCCCCAGTGGGCAGGGTCGAGCTGGTACTTCCTGCGCTATATGGACCCCGACAATGACAATGAGATTGTCAGCAAGGACGCGGAAAACTATTGGGGGCCTGTCGACTGGTACAACGGCGGCATGGAGCACACCACCCTGCATCTGCTCTATTCCCGCTTCTGGCACAAGTTCCTTTATGATATCGGCGTTGTCCACACCGCCGAGCCCTACGCCAAGCGCACCTCCCACGGCATGATCCTCGGCGAGGGCGGCATCAAGATGTCCAAGTCCCGCGGCAACGTCGTCAACCCCAATGACATCGTCGCCCAATACGGCGCGGACACCATGCGCATGTACATCATGTTCATCGGCGACTTTGAAAAGGCCGTCATCTGGTCGAACGAGGCCGTCAAGGGCTGCAAGCGCTTCCTTGACCGCTGCTGGGGTCTCATGGACATCGCCACGGACGATGCCGAAATCTCCGCCAAGAACGAGTCCATTGTCCACAAGACCATCAAAAAGGTCACCGAGGACATTGACGGGCTCAAGATGAACACCGCCATCGCCGCCATGATGACCATGGTCAACGAGTTTTACGCAAACGGCCTTTCCAAGGGCGACCTGGAGCAGCTTCTAATGCTCCTCAGCCCGTTTGCCCCGCACATTGTCGAAGAGATGTGGGAGCTTGAGGGCTTTGCCGCAAAGTACGGCAAAATGGCCATGCAGATGCCTTGGCCGGAGTATGACGAGGCCAAGACCGTCGACGCCGTGCGCCAAATGGCCGTTCAGGTCAACGGCAAGCTGCGCTCCACCGTCACCGTCCCCTCCGACGCCTCCGATGACGATATTCTCGCCGCCGCCATGGCCGACGAGAAGGTGAAGCGCCAAATGGAGGGCATGCAGCTCGTCAAAACCATCGTCGTCAAAAATAAATTGATAAATTTGATACTCAAGAGCGCAAACTGATTATTGACAAGCGGCATGAAAGTGAGTATAATACACCTGTTAAACAGCCGATTGTTGGCCCTTGAAGCGCCGCAAGGCGTGTCTGGAGGGAGGGAAATACATGTCTGAAATTTACGTCAAGGAAAACGAGTCTTTGGACAACGCTCTTAAGAGATTCAAGAGAAGCTGTGCAAAGTCCGGCGTTCTGGCTGACCTGAGAAAGAAAGAATACTATCAGAGCCCCAGCGTCAAACGCCGCAAGAAGTCCGAGGCCGCCCGCAAGAACAAGAACAAGCGGTACTACTGATTCAAACTGATTAACGTAAAAATCGCCGTCAACCGACGGCGATTTTTATTTACACTCTTTTCCGCTCTCAACCCTGCAAAAGTTTGTCAAAAACCTTGTGCAACGCAGAAAACTGTGTTATAATCCAAACGAAGTTATGCGCAAAAGGAAGTGCCGTTTTGATTAAGAAAAATCAGGTCTTTTTCAACATCGTCAATATGCTCCTCGACATTGTCATCGTCATCGTGGCCTATATCGCGGCGTCCTTTTTCTATCTTTTCCTCATCGCCCACAATGCCGAAAACATTGCCCTTTGGCAGCAACAGGGCAACATCCGCCTTGCCGCGGTGGTTTACGCGCTTTGTCTGTGGCTTCTTCTCGCGCTCCTCGGCTTTTATAATACCGACCGCCTCCGCCGTCTGCGCCAAAAGGTGTGGCTCATCGTCCTTGCCAGCACCGTCACCATCGTCGCCGCCAGCGGCATTCTCTTTGCCTTGCGTCTTTTGGATTTTTCGCGCGGCGTTATTCTCTGCTTTTATGCCCTCAGCACCGGGATTCTCTGCGCCAAATATATCGCCATGCGTATGCTGTCCAACCACTTCCGCTCGCGTGGCCGCAACCTCAAGCATGTGCTCGTCGTCGGCTCCGGCCGCCTTGCCAAGCAGTATTGCAACGATATCAAGGCCAACCCCCGCGTCGGCTTTAACGTCGTCGGATACGCCGGTGAGCCCGGCAAGTATTTCGACGTGCCCCCCGTCTGCGATTTTGACGGGGTGGACGAGTTCCTCCACTCCAAGTCCATCGACGAGGTCGTCATTGCCATAAACTCGCACGAGACCGAGCGCATTTATGACCTCATCTCCGCCTGCGAGAAAAACGGCGTGCGCTACAGCGTCATTCCGTTTTATAATGACGTTCTCTCCGCCCACCCCAAAATCGAGGTCATCGGCCGCAGCAAGCTCATGCGCCTGCGCACAAACGCCCTTGATAACGTCGGCTTTGCGTTTCTCAAGCGCGTGTTCGACATTGTGGCCAGCGGCCTCGGCCTTGTCGTGCTCAGTCCGCTGCTTTTGGTCATTGCCGTCGGCGTCAAGCTCTCCAGCCCCGGCCCCGTCCTTTTCAAGCAAGAGCGCGTGGGCTATAACCGCAAAACCTTCATGATGCTCAAGTTCCGTTCCATGCGCGTCAATGCCGAGCAGAACACCGGCTGGACGACGGACGATGACCCCCGCAAAACCAAGTTCGGCAGCTTCATCCGCAAATGCAGCCTTGACGAGCTGCCCCAGCTTTGGAACGTCTTCACCGGCTCAATGAGCCTCATCGGCCCGCGCCCTGAGCTGCCGTATTTCGTCGAGCGCTTTCGCGAGACCATCCCACTTTACATGGTCAAGCATCAGGTCCGCCCTGGCATAACCGGCTGGGCGCAGGTCAACGGCTATCGCGGCGATACCAGCATCGAAAAGCGCATTGAGTACGATATATGGTACATAGACAACTGGTCCCCCTGGCTCGACCTGAAAATCCTCTTCCTCACCGCCTTCGGCGGCATGCTCAACAAAGAAAAGCTCAACACCGAAAAAGAACCCACCACAGTATAAAATCACGTTAAAAGACGACGAACAGCTTGCGCATTCGTCGTCTTATTGCTTTTATATCAGCTTTTCGTAATCACGCGCGCCGTAGTAATAGCGCAGTAGTATACGCACTGCTCACCTTCTGAAACTCTGTAAACCATGACATGGTCTTTGATGACGCAGCGCCGGTATCCGCGCTCTTGCAGCTGCGCGTCGTGACAACGTTCATACATCATCGGCATTTCGGCGA
The DNA here is from genome assembly GCA_964644305.1 of uncultured Oscillospiraceae bacterium. Taxonomy (GTDB): domain Bacteria; phylum Bacillota; class Clostridia; order Oscillospirales; family Oscillospiraceae; genus Limivicinus. The sequence continues at coordinate 47,496 of CAZXVA010000002.1, read as the reverse complement.
GTTTTGCATAGCAATCCGCAACGCCGTGCAAAAAAGCGCTTGCCGCTGTGGAATTTGCGAAATTGCGGCGGTGTCCTTCGAATCACGTATCGGGATGATGTGCGGCATACGTGCTCAGCTCCTTTCGCGGCTTTATTACAACATAATTATCCCGCGTATACAAGCCCCCGTCAGCACAGCGGCGCGATTATCCGCAGTATCCCGTCGACTATCCACCGGCGCATGTAGCGGCGCTTGTCGTAGGGCTTTTGCTCGGCGCATTCGGAAAGCGTGTCGATGAAGTCCTTTTTCAAATCGCCCAGCAGCGACGCCTTGTAAAAAAGCGTGTTGTTCTCAAAATGCAAAAACAGACTCCGATAGTCGAGATTCACCGTGCCCACCGTGCCCACAATGTCGTCCACGAGGCACGCCTTGGCGTGCACGAACCCCGGCGTGTACTCATAGATTTTCACGCCCGCCTCCAAAAGCGTCTGGTAATAGCTGCGCGACATGCGGAAAATCACCTTCTTGTCCGGAATGCCCGGCATGATTATCCGCACGTCGACCCCGCGCGAGGCCGCGCGGATGAACGCCTCCTGCAGCTCGTCGCCGGGCGTGAGATAGGGCGTGAAAAACCACGCGTAATCCTCCGCGAGCGACAGCAGGTCGATGAACAGATTGTTGCTCAGCGCGTCATAGCTGAGCGGCGAATCCATGTATGTCAGCGCGTAGCCGTCCGGCTCGCCCGCCGGGGCTGGCACGCTCTCCGGCAGCGCCAGCGGCTCAGGCGAGCGCTCGCCGAACGCGTTCCAAAAAAGCAAAAACATGTCCGCAAAGCCCGCCGCGCTCTCGCCCGTTATGCGAAAGCCGATGTCCTTCCAATGCCCGAAGCGCTCCACCTCGTTGATGTATTCGTCCGCGAGGTTGACCCCGCCCGTGTACGCCACGCGCCCGTCAATGGCGAGAATCTTTTTGTGGTCGCGATAATTCAGCGTCCCGCCGATGGCGAGCATGGGGTTGAACGCGATGCAGCGTATCCCGTTTTCGACAAGCCTTTGCCTGTCAAACAGCGAGAAGGTCGAAATGCTGCCCAGATCGTCGTATATCACGCGCACATCCACGCCCTCGCGGCTTTTTTCGCACAAAATGTCCAAAATCGTGTCGAAAAACTTCCCGTGCTGAATGATGAAGTATTCCACATAGATGTACCGCTCCGCCGCGCGCAAATCGTCGAGCATGTCGGGGAACATGTCATCGCCGAGGGGATAATACTTCGCGCTTTTGTTTGCCAGCACCGGGCAGCCGGTCTTGCCCCGGAGGTATGCAAAGGTCTGCGCCAGGCGCGGCTTTTCCGCGCGTATGCGGCACAGTATCTCGCCGTCATTGGGCATGACCACGGGCGCGGCGGCGTTCAGCCGCTTTGCCAGGGGGCGCGCTGTGCGCCGGTCGCCGAACAGCAGATACAGCACCGCCCCCGCCAGCGGGAACGGCAGTATCACCAGCAGCCACAGCGTCTTGTACGCCGGCTCGTCGCGCTTTATGATGATGTACAGCACCAGCAGCAGCGACAGTATTGACAGCACGAAGTTTATCACCGCCGCATACGGGCTCAACCACTCAATCAGCACAAACAGCAACAGCACCTGCACCGCCACCGCCGGCAGCACGGCCAGCACCCTCCTCACAATCCGTTTGAACTTGCCCATTCCGGCTCTCTCCTTTGTCTCATGCTTTTTTTATATTATATCAAGCGCCCGGTTCAAATTAAAAAACACTCTGTTAATAATAGATTATAACTGATTTATTATATTCCGGTTGTCTCAAGGTATTCTCAACCCAAGCTCAAGAAATGTTGAAAAACCCCTGCCTAATGGGGTATAATAGCCTCATCACATCGCGAGGTAAACCGACTATGTATTTTGACACTCATGCCCATTATGACGACACCGCCTTTGACCCCGACCGCGACGCGCTGCTTTCCTCGCTTGCGGGAGAGGGAGTGGAGCTGGTCATCAATCCCGGCTGTGACGAGCCGAGCAGCCGCGCCGCCATCGCGCTCAGTGAGCGCTGGCCGTTTGTATATGCCGCCGTGGGCATTCACCCCGAAGAGCTCACCCATGCCGAGCCGACCGCCCTCGCCGCCGTGCGTGAGCTGGCGCAGCACCCCAAGTGCGTCGCGATAGGGGAGATTGGCCTCGATTATTATTGGGACGACACCCATAAAACCGAGCAGCGCGCCCTGTTCGATGCCCAGCTCCGCCTCGCGCGCGAGCTTGGCAAGCCCGTCATCGTCCATGACCGCGACGCTCACGCCGACGCGTTTGAGGCCGTCTGCGCCGTCGACGGCGTTCGCGGCGTCTTTCACTGCTATTCCGGCAGTGCCGAAATGGCCAAGGAGCTGCTCAAACGCGGTTGGTATCTCGGTTTTGACGGCCCGATAACCTACAAAAACGCCCGCCGCGCCCTCGAAGTGCTTGAAATCTGCCCCCTCGACCGCATTTTGATTGAAACCGACAGCCCGTATCTCAGCCCCGTGCCCATGCGCGGCCGCCGAAACAGCTCTGCCAACCTCAAATATATCTGCGCCAAAATCGCCGAGGTCAAAGCCACCTCGCCCGAAGCCGTCGCCGAAATAACCCTCCAAAACGGCAAAACCCTCTTCGACATCGCCTGAACGAGAACAGATAACACCCCCCGATAACCCAGATTAACTCCAACAAAAACATAACAAAACCAAATCCAGTCCACATAACGTTTACGATTAAAACGTTATGTGGATTATTTTATGAAAACAATATTGAGTAAACTATAATATGAAAACCAAATGAAGTAAAAGAAAATATGTCAACAGTAATATGACAACAAGATGAAGTGAAATATAATACGTCAACAATAATATGTGAATAATATTATGTGACCAAGACGCCCGCCCCGACAAGGCACACCCCGCAAATACCATTGCCACCACCTACGACGCCCCTGTATTCAAGTACATGGTCGTCGAGGGTAAAGACCAGACCCGGACAAAGTCCGCAAATACCGACGCGCTGAACTACGTTCTCAATGCCGATGCGAATAACCTCATCAAGGTGCTCATCGACGGCGTTGAGGTTGACTTCGAGCCGGGCGAAAACGGCGAGGTCATCATCTCCGCCGAGGTTTTGGAGAAGCTGGACGCAGGCGAATACGAAATCGAATTTGTCTTTGCCGACGGCAGCTGCAAAACCAAGCTCTTCGTCAAGTAATCCCAAGCATACCGGCTTTTCCCGCGTGGAAAGCCGTCACCCCCGGTGCACCCCACAGGGGGTTCGATTATATGTATACACCCCACTTGTCAAGCCGCCGTTAAGGTTGTATAATCACATTATCCGATGCGTCGCTTTGGCGACGGGTATGCTTCACTTTTTTTGTGGAATGGAGTGAGTGAAAACGGACTATATTTCAGTCGCGGAGGCCGCGCGGCGCTGGGGCGTGACGCCCCGCCAGGTGCAGCGGCTTCTCGCCGAAAAGCGCATCCCCGGCGCGCGCCGACACGGGCGCGCTTGGATGATTCCGTGCACGGCGGACAAACCGGCGGACAACCGCCAAAATCGCCGCGCGCGGGCAGGGGAGAGCGACCGCGTTTACGACATGGGCTGCGCGATGCCGCTGCTGAGCGGCGTGTTCGAGGCGGGCAAATGCCGCGCGGCGATTGCCGCCCTGCCCGACCCCGCCCGCCGCATCGCCGAGGCGGAGCTGTGCCTTTACACCGCGCGCGCGGACGAGGCCGTGCGCCTGTGCGCCGAGCTTCTCGACGCGGATGACGTGTGCTTGCGTCTCTCGGCGCTGCTGCTGACGGCGTTGGCCTCGGTCGCCTGCGGCGACGTGAAAAAAACCTATGCCTCCGTGCGCCGCATAAGCGCCTATTACGACCGCGTCAAGGACGCGGATTTGCCCGACGAGCTGCGCGCCACGGTCATTTTCACCCTGCTGACGCCCACGGTGCTGCTGCACATCGACCACCCCAGCACACCCGAACCGGAGCAGTACATCCGCCATCTCCCGGAGGGGCTGAAGCTGTGGGGATATTACATCTGCGCGTTCATCCTCTTCCTGCGCGGCGATTATGAGGAGGCGCTGGGCACGGCCAAGGCCGCGCTGAACATGTCCCCCCGGCGCTACACGATCATGGACATCTGCCTGGAGCTGCTGATATCCATGACGCTCATGGAACTCAAGCGCACGGCGGAGGCGCAGTCGCATTTCATGGCCGCGTGGGCGCTCGCCCGCCCCGATGGGCTGATTTTCATCCTCGGCGAGCACCATTCGGCCTTGCAGGGTCTGATTGAATCCTGCCTGAAAAAAAGCTATCCGGAGGATTACCGCGCCGTGATCGCCGTGGCGGACGCGTTCAACGCCGGGCGCAAAAAGCTGCACGCCGTGCCGCTCAGCGCCGACGACGCGCCCGAAACCCTCGGCACGACCGAGCGCATCATCGCCGCGCTGGCTGTCCGCGGCTGGACGAACATGGAGATCGCCTCGCACCTCGGCCTGTCCGTGCACACCGTCAAAAAATACATCTCCGTGATATACCAAAAGCTCGACATCTCCGGCCGAAAAGATCTGAAAGCCTTTGTCGGCCGCTAAGAAACCGCTAATGTCCGTCCCCGCCGCACTGCGGCGGGGATAGCTGATTTTTCTTGAAAATGGGTACTGCAAAAATCTTTATTTCGAGTATAATGACAGATGTATAGGTATATTCGTGAAGTGCACCCACTTGCGGCTTCACATTGGAATAATCGGCGGGAGGAAACGCGAATGGACGAAGAAAGGAGAGAGACAAAGGGCTGGATATTGCCGCTGAAAATAGTGGCGCTTGTGCTCGTTGCCGCGATTCTTTTCTCTCTTGTTCTGCCCGCTGTCACCTCCGCCGTCGTGACGGCGCGGCAAGACCCCGCGCCCACGACCTCCCTCACGCTCGACGCCATGAACAGCTATGAACAGCTTGCCGATGTCTCCATTTCCGGGGAAAGCTACGAGGACGCGCTTGTCTGCCTCAAAGAGGCGTTGACCCTCGCCGACGAGCTGGGCGACGATGAGCAGGCCGCGCGGCTCAACCTCAAAACCGCGTCGGTGTGCGTGCTCCTCGGCAAGAAGGGGGACGCGGTGGCGTATCTCGACAAGGCGCTCGCGCTTGATGCTGAGTCCACCGACGCGCTGCTGCTCCGCGCGCAGATTGCCATTGAGCGCGGCGACGCCGCCTCGGCCCTGCCCGACCTTGAGCAATACTGCGCGCTCTGCCCCGATGACATGGAGGTCGCCCTCGCCCTTGCCCAGCTTCGCGAGGCGGCAGGGGAGTATGACGCCGCCGCGCGCGACTATCAGCGCCTTTATGACAAAGACGACAGCGACGACTCGCATTATCTCAACGCCCTGCGCTGCCGCTTCCTCGCGGGGGATTATGCCTCCGCCGTGGCCGACTTTGACCGCTACATCGCCGACACCGCCGCCGACGCGCCGTATTACCCCGTCGCGGTCTTTCTCCGCGCGGCATGCATGATGCAGCTCGGCCAAATCGACGAGGCCGAATCCGGCTTTGAAAGCGCGATGGAGAGCGGGTATGACGAGGCGGCGTGTATCGAGCAAATCATGCTCTGCTGCTTTGAGCGCGAGGATTACCGCCAAACGGTGGAATACGGCGAAAAGCTGGCGGAGCTGGGCGCGGCGCTGAACACGCCGGAGCTTTATTATCAGCGCATGGGCGCCTCGCTCATGCTGCTTGAGCGCTATGACGAGGCGGTTGAATACCTCGACGCGGCGCAGGCGCAAAACGCCGCCATGACCGGCAACGCTTATTATCGCGGCGTGTCCCTCATGGCGCTTGAGCGCTATGACGAGGCGATTGAAGACTTCACAAAAACCATTGAGGAGGGCTATCTCCCTCAATTCGGCTATTATAATCGCGGCGTGTGCCATGTCCGCCTCGCGGACTATGACAAGGCCGCGCAGGACATGAAAATGACGCTCGAAAGCGGCTCGGATGCCGAGCTTATCGAGGCCGCGCAGGATATCATTTCCCAAATCGACGCATATAATGAAGCCGGAAAAGCCACAACCAAGGCGTAATTACTACAGATAAATACATACGAATATAGGCATAATCTTCAGTCTTTAACCCGGTTAATCCGAGAAGGGAGTGAGCGATGATGACCATGCGTAACAAAGCAGCAACGAACAAGTCGATGCAGATGCTCATCTGCACCGTGGTGTTCTTTGCTGTTTTTTGCATGCTGATTGCATTCTGCTCGCCCTTGCACAGCGCGGCGTATGCCACCGACAATGTGCAAGAGCCAGAACAAACTTCAATAGGAGGAGACGTCACGCCGCCTGCCGACGGCGTCGGCGCAAGCACGCCCACTCCACCCACAACACCGGGCACGGATACGCCCACAACGCCCGCAACGCCGGGCACGACCACGCCCGCAACGCCGGACACGACCACGCCCTCAACGCCGGACACGACCACGCCCGCAACGCCGGGCACGACCGCGCCCGCAACGCCGGACACGACCACGCCCGCAACGCCGGGCACGACCGCGCCCGCAACGCCGGGCACGACCACGTCCTCAACGCCGGGCGCACCCACGCCCGCAACGCCGGACACCACCGGCGCACCCACGTCCACGACGCCGGACACCACCGGCACACCCACGTCCACGACGCCGGGCACCACCGGCGCACCCACGCCAGCATCTGACACTCCCATGGTGACTTCCCTTGCCATGACTCCCACGACTTTCGCCGCCGGTGACCCCGGCACAGAGCCGCCCGTCGCCGCCGACACCGGCGAAGAACCGGACGCTTACGCCATTCCCGCGGGCAGCGCGTATATCCGCGAGATAAGCAAGGAAGTCAAATACACCAACACCTCCGAGAAAAACGCCATCACCACGGCCTTGGAGCATGCGCTCACCTATCTCAAGGACATTGAGAGCAGCACGGAAGAAAATGCCGGCAAAGACCGCGTCGCGACCATCGTCGTTGAAGACGGCGTGTATCAAGGCGGCGTCGATTTGAGCAGCAAGTCGACTGACTCTGTCCTCGCCGATATTCTTTTGGAGCTTCTCGGCGTTCGCAACAATCCCGAATCCACTACGCCCGCGCCCGAAATGACCATTCGCATTGTGGCGCACGACGCGATTGCCGAGGATGAAAACGGACAAATCACCTTCAACGCAAACTCCGCGGGCAACGTCAAGGTTGAGGGCGCAATCAACATCGACATTGACGGCCTGAACACCCTGCTCGCGGGCATATATCTTTCCACGCGCGACAAGGTCACCATCGCCAACGCCGAAACCGTCACCTATTACGGCACGAGCCAGGACGATGTCATTGACCTTGACATTTCCGACGTCTATTCCGCCGTGACCGTCGACAGCGGCGGCGGCAACGACACCGTGACCGTGCAAATCACAAAGCGGCCAAACGCCGGCGCAAAGGTTGGCATCAACGGTGAAGGCAATCCTGTCGAAACGCTTAAAGATATCTCCGACCAATTCAGCGCACTGGCATCTTTCGATGATTTGAGCAAACTTGAAGAGGGAGACGTCAAAACCGCGCTCACTAAAATTGTCGAATCGCTCAAAACAGACCTCGCAAAGAGCATTGAGTCCTCTGTCACCCAAAATCACACCGTTGACGTCGACATCAAGCTCGGCGGCGGCGAGGACAGGGCGAACATAAAGCTCATCGACAGCAGTGACATTCTCTTGGCCACCGAGGTCAGCACCTCCGGCACTGCCGAGGCCGGTTCGGCCGAGCTCCCCATTGCGTACAACTTCGGCTTCGACATTGATCTGAGCGCGGCGGACATCGACATCGACGGCGGCGACGGCGACGACACCATTACCGTCACCGGCGGCCGCAAGCTCAGCTTTGCCAACAATCTCCTCAAAGCGTTCATTGACTATGTGCAGGAACAGCTTAATGCAAAAACAGACCTCCCCGCGACGACGGTTGACGTCACCGGCGGCAAGGGCGACGATGTCATCACCGTCGACACCACCACGGCTTTCTCCGTCTGGGGCGAGGCCAATGTCAACGCGCACGGCGATGACGGCTTTGACCGCCTCCACCTGACCGGCAAGCTCAACAAAGATAAGGATGAAGCCGAGAGAATCAAAGTAAACTCCGAACAGACCGAAATCGACATTCAGGCGCTTGCGCAGGTCAGCATTCTCCCCGATGAGACGGACGCGCTCAGCATCGACTTCACCAAGCTCCTCAAGATCATCATTGACCGCATCGACGCCCTGACGGACGCGCTTTTGAACAAGCCCACCGTCAACGTTGACACGCTTGCCAATGGCAGCATTCTCCAATCCTTCACCAACTACGTCGTCCCCACCACGGACGCCGAGCGCGAAGTGTATGACGACAAGGGCGAACGCAAAGACCCCATAAAATATAAACAGGTCGACTTCTCGCTTGCCGACCGTAACTTCATCGTCCCCGCGAGCGGGCTGCTTTTCACCAACATCGTCCTGCAAGAGGACATGAGCAACCCGTTCTCCGGCAGAATCGGCATCAAGCGTCTGCTTGCCGACGGGGTGAACGTCGTCATCATCGGGGACAATATTGACGTCCTCGGCGACGGCAATGACGAAACCGTCGACATCACGGCCAAAAACCTCATCCTCTCCGTTTACGGCGAGGACACGCCGTATGACGGCAAGGCCGTGAACGAGGTGGTCTATGAAGATGACCTCAATTCCGACAATGATGTCACAATCGAACTCGGCCTTTACAACGCCGGGCGCGATGTGTCCATCAATATATTCGCGGGCAGCGAAATCGTCACCACGCAGGCGGTTGACCTTGCCGCGCTCCTCGTGCTCAACAAGGGCTTCATCCCCGGCGCGGATTATATCTCTTCTTTGATAGACAAAGAGTTCAACCCCGTCACGCTCAAATTCGGCAATGCGGATATTATAATAGAAGGCAACATATACGCCGGGGGCTATGTCCGCGCCGTGGCGGATGTTGACATCACCATTGATGCCAGCAATGAGCTTTTGGCCGTCGCCATTCCCATCACCATGGCCGTCTCCGCCGGCCACAGCAAGGTCGTCGTCGGCGGCAACGCGATTGTCAAGTCCGGCTATTTCCCCGATGATGCAAGCAAACGCGCAAACGCGGGCGTGCTCCTCTCGGCCAACTCCCGCAATGACCTCACTGCCTACACTTTCGGCGGCTCGACCCACTTCTCCATCTCCCTCACCGTCGTCAAGTTTGAAACCCTTACCAAAATCACCGGCAACGCCTCTGTCAACTCCGGCGGCGGCATGAAGCTCTTGGCCTCAAGCATCGTGGAATCCACCAGCTACGCCACGGGCAAAGTCACCGACGTGTGGAACGTTAACCCGCGCTCCGGCGTTTACGTCGCGGGCAACTTCATCTTCAATGACACTCAGGCCGTCATCGACACCGCCCTGGGCGTTGAAGCCGCGGATGATGTTGACGTTGTCTCCTTTGCCGACGCGCGCGCAAGCACCGTCTCGCTTGCAATTCCCTTTAACTCTGCCGATGACGCCGCCGCGCAGATCACCCCGTTCAACATGCTCGACTTCATCCCCGCCCTCTTGGGCACGGAGAACAGCGAGAAAACCGGCGTCGACAAGGCAGTTGACAAAAACAAAACCCTCTTCAACGACGCGAGCAAGACCTCCTCAGATGAAAAAGAGGAAAATCCGGGCAAGAGCCAGTTCATGGGCGCGCTCGCCGTCGGCTATGTCGAGAATAATAACCTCGCCAAGATTCACAGCCGCAGCGTCAAATCCGGCGGTGCGCTCAATCTCCGCGCCACGGCGTCCTCCGTCTCCCGCCTCACGTCCGACGGCTCGCTTTACCGCACCCCGTCTCTCCTTGGAGATGACAATTTCATACAGGGTACTTATCTGACAAAGGAACAAGTCCCCAAGAACGCGATAGGCGCGGCCATCGGCATTGAAGTTCTCATCCACGGCAATGAGGCCATCATTTCCCACACGGACATCAATGACAACAAGGCCGTCAGCCCCAATATCGAGGCCAAGTCCCTCAACGTCGTGGCCAACACTCTCGCGGCCGATTCCGAGGCGGTGGTCAAGTCCGGCCACTCGCCCAACGACCCTGAGGTCAAAATAGCCATCACCGGCGCTGTCGCCGTGCACGTGGTCAACGTCAACAACTGCGCCACCCTCGGCCTTGCCACCTATAACATCAACGGCGGCGACGTCGCCGTCATCGCGACCGGGCGCGGCAATTACATCACCGTGGGCGACGCCTCCGGCAAGCGCACCACCGCCAAAATCCCCGTCGGCCCTGTCACCGTCCCCCTCGCCCCCGCGTTCAAAATGACCGCCGATTCCGTCGGCGTGGGCGCAGGCGTCGCGGTCGAGGTCATCAACATTGACTGCTTTGCCACCGTGGTGGACTATGCCTCCTTCGGCAAGGCGCAGCAGGATGCCAACGACAATAAATATAACACGGCGGAAAACCCCGTCGTTTACCTCGGCTCGCTCACCGTCCTCGCCGACTATTGTGCCGATTTCTATCTTGAAGCGGCGGCCGGCGCAATGGGCGGCAAGAGCGTTGTCCCCGTCGTGGCCGTCACGGTCAGCAGCGTCAACACCAAGGCCACCGTCGGCAACTATAATTATGATAAGAAGAATTACGTCACCCACCTCGCCGGTGACCTCGCCGTCACGGCCAACACCTTTGCCGACCGCGTCATGAACGTCAACGCAAAGGCCGTCGGCGCGAAAGCCGGCGCGGGCATGGCCGTCGGCCTCTCCGTCATCACCGACTCTGCCGAGGCGCTCCTCGCCCGCAGTGTCAAGGCGAAAAGCGTCAACGTCGCCTCCGAGTCCATCAGCCGCATCGAGCAGACCATTTATGCCGGCGCCACCGGCGCGACCCCCAGCCCAGTCACCCCAACGGGCGCGTCCACCGGCGCAAGCCTTGACGAGCTCACGAAGGACACCGGAGAAATCGGCAAAGAGAGAGACAACGTCACCGGCGGCGAACATGACACCACCAACTCCCTCAACCCCAACAGCGAGGCCGAAAAAACCGCCAAGAAGAATGAGGGCGTCCTTGCCAAGCTCGCCGGGCAGCTCGGCTCGCTCGCCGGCAAAAGCACCACCCTCAACTCCCTGAAGGTCAGCACCATGACGCAAAAGCGCCCCGCCATGCAGACCACCGAGGGCAGTGTCCAAGTCGCGGCAAGCATCGCCACCAATGTCCACTTCAACAGCGCCAAGGCCACCATCGCCGACGGCCTCACCGTCGAGTGCTCCGGCCCCGTCGCCGTCACCGCCCTTGAGGACACCGACGCCGTCATCCGCGCCGACTCCACCGCCAGCAACAGCAGCACCGGCGTGGGCGCGGCCGTGGCCGTCAACTATGTCGAGTATGAAAACATCGCCTACGTCGGCGCAAGAAAGATAATCGGCTCTGACCTCACCATCCGCGCCGACGTCCTCGAAGCGGAGAACCTCCGCGCCGTCGAGGAAATCCTCACCGAGCTCGTCACTTATCTTGCCGGTGTCAACAACATTCAAATACTCGTAGATGCTCTTCTCAAAGCGAATGGGGTCGACACATTCACAGACCTCATCAATAAGGAAGAGTATAAGAAAATATACGATGAGTATATCGCCGGTCTTAATGCGAAAAAAGACGCCGGAAATCTCACTAAAGAAGAGCAAGATTATCTGAACCTTACCCCGGAACAGCAAAAGGCCAAGCAGGAAGAGCTTTTGAAAGACCTTGTCGTTAAGCTCGTCGTTGAAAGCCTGCAACAGAAAAAGACGGACACCTCCACCGCGCTCATGGGCGGCCTCGCCGAGGCCATGGTCGATGAGTTCATCGCCATGCTCTCCGACCCTGCCAACATTCTCAAATTTATAATCGGTGACAGTTCGGTCGAAAACGATTTCAACACCCTTGTCGACCAAAAGGCCATGCAGCTTGAAGTCACCGTTGACCTCCTGCGTGAGGCCGTCGCTGTCTCCCTCGCCACCAAGTACGGCACCGACAGCGAGCTTGACAATGTCGGCAACCGCATCTCCACCATCGCCATCTCCGGCGCGGGCGGGGCAAATGTCGGCGTCGCGGGCAGCCTTGCCCTCAACATCGTCAAGGCCACCGCCAAGGCCATTCTCGCCGACCTCGCCGACCCCGCCGAGGGTGACACCGTCTCTCTCACCGGCGATGCTCAGCTTTACGCCCATTCGGCCAACAAGGTTTATGCCACCGCCACCTCCTCCGCCGCCAACAACGGCCTCCCTGTCAAGAATAAGACCGGCAAAGCCGCCCCCGGCACGAGCGTCGGCGTGGGCGCGTCCTTCGCCATGACCAATCTCGACGCCACCGCCGAGGCGATAACCGGCGCCAAGCGCACCATCTCTGCCGCCTCGCTCGCACAGCAGGCCATCGTCCATAACGATGTTGACACCGCCTCCGTCGCGGGTCAAGACCCCATCGGCAGACAGCAGTCGTTCCAAGATTATGAAAGCATTACGCCCGTCATCGGCCAGCCGCTCCCTGCGGGCATGACCACCACCAAGGACATCGCCGCCGATGCCTCCGTGGCACTCAACATCATCTCCAACACCGTCAACGCCCTTGTCAAAGAGGGCTGCGTCCTCACGCTCACCGGCGGCAACCTCATCGAGACCGCCCGAGTCACAGGACAGGATGAAGAAACAAAACAGGATATTTACGAGCAGGCGAATCTTTACCTGCGCGCGCGTCAGCGCGGCCAAACCAACGCAAGTGCCGGCGGCTTCGCCACCGGCAACAAGGCCGCCGTCGGCGCTGCCGTCGCCGTCAACCTCGCCACCTCCGACGTCAATGCCAAGCTCCTCGGCTCCGGCACGTCGACCGGCAAGGTCATCGTCGACGCCGAAACCGCCAACGAGGATGAGGCGCAGGCTCTCGCCCTCACCTACGGCGCAATGCTTGAGCGCGTGTTTGAAAAAATCCGCATGGTTGTCGGCATTCTCAACGCCACTGATGACCCGCCCTGCGGCTCGCTCAGCAACACTGTCGTCTCCAAGCTCAACGGCTTTGGCACTGTCAACAAAATCACGGGCAAGGTCGGCTCTGCGCCCCTCATGTCCACCGTGCTCAAGTCCCTGGGCATCGACCTGCCCATGGCGGACACCTCCGTCTCCAACTCCACCGCCGCCGGTGCAACGGGCGGCATGAGCGCCCAGACGGTCACCAAGCCCAACGGCAGCACCATCAACATCGCCGCCGCCACCGCCGTCAACGTCACCGCCCACAAGGCAAACGCCCTCATCGACGGCGACTTCACCGCCGAAGCCTTTGACGCGCAGGCCATCAACAACGCCAATCACCGCGCCTACGCCACCGGCGCGACCGTCAACATTCCCCAAAATCCCACCATCAAGGGCACGTCTGTCTCCCTCGGTGTCGCTGTCAGCGTCAACGAGAATGAGGCCAACTCCACCGTCGGCGGCAGTCTGAAAAGCCCCTCCGGCAAGAACACCGACGGCGCGGTCAAGGTCGGCGCCACGCTCACTCAAAATCTCGATGGGAAGTACCCCGGCCTCCTCGCGGCGCAGTCCCTCGGCGGTACGGTTGACGCCAGCCGCGGCGGCCTCGGTCTCGCGGGTGCGGTTTCCGTTGTCAAAACCAACGGCAAGGCCACCGCGCTCATCAAAGACGGCACAGCCTCCGCCGCCGAAAACCCCATCCCCGCCTCTGAAATCATCGCCAAGGACATCGTCGTCAGCGCAAGCGAAAAATCCAAGCTCTCCGTTCGCGCGGGCGGCCTCACCGCCGGGCGCAAGGCCGTCGGCGTTGGCGCGTCCTTCGCCCTCATTTATGACAACAACCAAACCCAAGCCCGCGTGGGGGATTACGCCAAGATAACCGGCCAAAACCTCACCGTTTCCGCGAAAAAGCTCCCCGTGACCGACGCGGATTACGTCTTCCCCTTTGACCAAAAGAATCTCTTCACCGCCGGCAACGGCAGTAAAGACGATGACCCCAACAACAAGGGTCTCTTCCATATAAATATAACCGACGGGGATGACCCCAATGGCAAGAAGAATGACAACAGCATCGAGGTCAATCTCAGCACCGACAAGCTCCTTGCCCTCGTCGACATGCTCAACTATCTCGCCTCTGTCAATTATTACATTGAGTCCATCGCCGGGGCGATAAATGCCGATCTCATGCAGTCCGGCGCGGCCGTCGCGGGCAGTGTCTCCATGCTCTTTGCCCAAAACATCCTCTCCGCCGAAATCGGCGACAATGCCCGCATCGACCTCACCCCCGCCGAGGGCGACGCGTTTGACGCCGACGGCGGCAAGGCCACCGTCGAGGCCGCCAACGAAACCCACACCCGCCTCATCAGCGGCGCGCTCGCCATCACCGGCTCCAACGGCGTCGGCGCGAACGTCACCGGCTTTGATGATCGCGGCTCGGTCAACGCCTCCGTCGGCAAGAACACCACCCTCAAAGCGCAAAATGATATCGCCATCACAGCCGACGCGAAAAATGACGTCCTCGCCGTCGCGGCGGCGGCCGCCGCCTCCGCCGGTGCGTCGTCTCAGGTCGCCGTCGGCGGCACGGTCAATGTCATCGTCACCGGCAACACCGTCAACGCCTCTGCGGGCGATGCCTCGCGGCTTGAATCCGTCGCGGGCGGCGTCAAGGTCACGGCGGACAACGTCTCCGACCTGATGCACATCGCCGCCTCCGGCAGCGGCACGGCCTCCGGCCAAGTCTCCGTCGGCGGCACGTTCACCACCATCGTCTCCAAGAACAAAACCAACGCCTCCATCGGCGATAACGCCTCGGCCATCGCGGCCAAGGATGTCGCCAAAGACGTCGTTATCACCGCCAACAGCGCCGAACAGCTCATCAACGGCCTCGCCTCCGTCTCCGCCGCCCCCGCCGCCACCAACGCGGCCACCGTCGCCGGGACGCTCGGCGTCATCGTCACCGAGAGCAAAACCACCGCCGCCGTCGGCAAGAGCGCCGTCGTCGACGCCGCCAAGGGCAACATCACCGTCCTCTCCGCCAATGACGTCCGCCAAATCGCCGTTCAAACCGGCGTCGCGGCCTCCGGCGGCCAAGTCGCCGTGGGCGCGAGCGTGAATGTCGGCGTCTTTGAGCAGACCGTTTCCACCACCGTCGGCGAAAGCGCCAAGCTCACCGCCGGAAAGAACGTCACCCTCGCCGCGACGGGCAAAAACCAAACCGTCGTCGTCAGTGCCGAGGGCACGGTCAGCACCGCCGCAAGCGTGGCCACCGTCGGCGGCATCGTCCCCACCGTTGTGTCCAACAGCAAGATTTACACCACCGTCGGCAAAGACGCCGCAGTCGAAAACGCCGCCGACACAACCGGCAAGGGCGCGACCGTCGAAGCCGGTGACACCATCGCCGTTTACACCGACCTCGACCTCGGCCTTTACAGCGCCGCCGGTGCGGCCACTGTCGCCGTGGCCGGCCAAGTCGGCGTGGGCGCGGTCGTGTCCACCATGGTGGTCAACAATCAGGTTTTCACCATCGTCGCCGACAACACCGTCCTCAAGGCCAAGGCCGCCAAGCCCGCCGGTGCAACCGACCTCGGCGTCAAGCTCCCCAATCGCGAGACGAAGCGCCGCGGCGTCGTCGTCTCCGCCGATGCTAACACCCGCCTCGTTCTCGCCTCTGTCTGCGCCGGGGTTGCCCCGTCTGCCGTGGCGGGCGTTTCCGGCGTGGTCAACACGCTCGTCCTCTCCAACAAGGTCAAGGCCATCGTCGGCGCCGGCGCGACCGTCGAAGCCGGTGACTTTGCCGCCACCGGCACGGATGGCGACACCGGTGAGGGCGAGGAGGCTGCCTCAGGTGACCCCAACAAAGATATAGAATTCACCGTCGAATCCAACGACGAAACCGAAATATATAATCTCGCCGGTGCGGTTTCCGTCAGCAGCACCGTCGGCGTCGGCGCCACCGTCGTCTCCATGGTTTATAACAAGGAAATGGACGCCGCAGTCGGCGCATCCGGCACGATCAAGAGCCGCGGCAGCGTCAACGCCACCGCAAACTCCGAGGATTATCTCTATCTCATCGCCGTCAGCTTCAGCGGCGCACTCGGCAATGTCGGCGTCGGCGTCGGCGCGAACGCCCTTGTGTTTGAAAACAAGCTCAATTCATCCCTCGGCGGCGCGATAGACGCCGACGGCGCGGTCAACGTCACCGCCAACGCCGATTCCTCGCTTTATAACCTCGCCGCCGCCGGAACGGCAAGCGGTACTGTCGCCGTCACCCCGGTTGCCGTCGTCACCTGGTTCAAGGGCGAAACCAACGCCGCCCTCGCCGAGGGTGCGGACGTCACTGCCAAGGGCGATGTCACCGTCAAGGCCGATTCTCACGAGTTTGTCACCTCTGATGTCCTCGGCGTCGCCGCCAGCGGCACTGTCGCCGTCTCCGGCGCGGTCGACCTCATCATCTCCGACCAGAAGACCACCGCCCTCGCCCGAAAGAACGCCGTCATCAGCGCCAAAAACATCAATCTCGCCGCCCTCGATAATTCCGAGATCATCGGCGTTGTCGGCGTCGTCGCCGCCACGGGCACGGCCGCCGTCGGCGTCACCGCCATGGTCACGGTCCTGCACAACACCGTCACCTCCGGCTTTGCCGACAGCGACGCCAATCTCAAAAAGAGCACCCTCGCCTCCGGCGCGGTCAACGTCGCCGCCGACGCTCTGCGCGATATTCGCGGCTACGCCGCGAACACCACCGCCAGCGGCGCGGCCGCAGTCGGCACGACCATCATGGTCACAGTCGCCGGCGGCAAGCTCACGCAGGACACCCGCGACGCCCTCATTTCAAGCGGCACGCGCCTGTCTCAGGAAGACTATGATAAACTCAGCGAGGACGAACAGAAACAATACGCCAAGTCCCAATCCGGCGGCTTCGATTCCGACGGCTTCATCCGCCTGTTCGGCACTCTCCCCGCCGCCGACGATATCCGCGGCCTTGACGCCAAGCTCGCCGCAGACGGCACCAAGCAGTCCGACATCAAGCTCGGTGATGAAAACGGCGAGTTCGACGCCCAAACCGGCTATGTCAGCGACGAATTCAACAACACCGATATAGTCGACGCGGATAAAGACGGCAACGTCGCTCTCCGCGGCGAAGACCGGAAAATAGACGACGATTCAGCGAGCGCCGACATCAAGGCGGCCGCCGGAATTCGTGCGCCCGAATACGAGGCGAAAAACGCCGTTTCCGCCACCATCGGCAAAAACGTCAAAATCACCTCCACCGGCGATATCACCGTCCTCGCCAATGAAACCCTCAATTCCGACATGATTTCCGCCACCGTCGCCGGTTCTGCTTATGCCGGTGTTGCGGTCAACATCGCCGTCAACGTGCTTTACAGCAACGTCATCGCCTCTGTTGACACCGGCGCTTCGCTCATCACCGACGGCAATGTCACCGTCAAGGCCACCTCCGGCACGAAGTCCATCGCCCAAGGTGACGACAAAACCGAGAAAGATAACAATGCCTTTATAAGCGGCCTCATCGCGGACAGCGAAAACACCGGCAAGCTCAACCTCTCCTCCCGCACCATCCGCTCTGTCTCCACGGCGGTGGGCGGGGCGATCGCGGGCGTGTCCGTCCCGATGGCCGTCGTCATCCTCAAGAATAACACCCTCGCCTCTCTCAACGGCAGCGTCAGCGGATACACCACGGGCGTCAAATCCGTCTCCGTCAAGGCGGAAACGGTTTATGACCAAATCCTCGCCGTCACCGGCGCGGCCTCCGGCGGCGGTGTCGCCGTCGGCACGCCCATCACCGTCATCTACTCCGAGGGTAAACTCTCCGCCTCCATCGGCGGCAATGCCAACATCGGCGGCTTCGCCGCTCAGACCGCCGACGTCACCCCCGCCGTTGACGTTGCCACCGTCGCCACGGTCAACGTCGTCGCCGCCTCTGCGGCCGCCGCCGTCGGCGGAGTCGGCGTCAACGCGGGCATCGCCGTCGCCGTCAACCGTATGCACATTGACACCTTCATCGGCGACGCCGTTGTCATCAACGACGCCAATCTCAAAAAGATAAGCGCCCTCAACACCTCAAACCTCACCGCCGAGGCGTGGGTCGTCTCCGTTTCCGGCGCGGCTTCCGAGGCCATTGGCATCGCCGGTGCTGTCACCGTCGTCGCCCCCACCGTTCACACCTTCATCGGCCTCAGCCCCGACAGCACCGACACTTCCGCCTCCTCCGGTGCAATCACCGCCGCGAATGCGGATATCCTCGTGCGCAACGCGGTCACAAGCCGCTCCACTCCCATCGCCATCAACGTCGCGGCAGGCGGCTCATTCAGCACGGCGGGCACGCTGCTCCTCAGCTTCAATGACACCGTTTCCGTCGCCGCCATTCTCCGCAAGCCCGTCACCGCGCACAATATCGAAATCAATTCCGCCTCCGACGCCACCGCCGTGGCCGACTTCGTCGGCGCGACCGCGGCCTCCATGGCCGTCGGCGCGAGCATCGGCTATGCCCACCTCGGCGCGCGCAGTGAGGCGCTCATGGACACCACCGGCGTCGCCGTCAACGCTGTCGACGTGTATGTCCATGCCGACAAGCGCGACCCCAACCCCGTATCCACCGATGTCGGCGTAATCGCACCGCCCCCGTTTGACAGTGAAGTGGTCGCCAACATCGCCAAGGCCGAGGCCAAGTCCATCACGGCAGTGGCCGGTTCAGTCGCCGCCAATATCAACCTCGCCATTGCCGACAATTGCAGCGCCAACATCGCCAAGATATTCGGCAGCGGCAGTGAAAACGGCCTCACGGCCACGGGCAATGTCAAAATAATCGCCCTTGCCAAGTCCTCGGCGAATGCCGAAGTCTACGGGCTGAATGTCGCAGGCAAATCCGTCGCGGCGAGCGTCGCCGTTGCCGTTCTGCGCAGCGCGCAGAATGCCGAGCTTGTCGGCGGCAAGGCCGAGGCCGCGTCCTTCACGGTTTATTCCAAGCTCTTCGCCCCCACCGGTGACGACAACACCGCCACTGCGGCGCTGCACATCGGCACAGGCGCAATCAATAGCTATTACGCCAACATCGCCGTGGCTTACGGCCGCTCCAAGTCCACCGCGGGCATCGCGGCCGACGCGCTCAACGTCACCGGCAACGGCACTGTTGACATCCGCACCAACGACGTTGCCAACACCCTCGCCAAGGTTGTTGACCTCGGCCTTGCGTATAACGAGGCCGGGCTGATGACCGCCTTTGCCTATTCTCAGGGCGCGTTCAACGCCTATCTCACCCTCGCCGCCGACGACACGGTCAACGCGAATGCCGTCACCGTCAAGACCTATTACACCGCCAACGCCGTCACTCAGCTCACGCCCACCGCCGGAATCCCGGCGAGCGTCGGCAACATCGGCATCGGCGTGAATGTCGGCGTCGCCGACGCCGCGAGCACTTCCACCGCCAAAATCTCCGGCGGCACGATAACCGCCACCGCGCTCACGCTCTCCGCCGACGGCACGGCCACCGCAAGCGCAACCCTCACCACGCCCACGGTCGACCTCACGGCCGTCTCCGTCGGCGCGAATGTCCTTGTTGCGCTCGTCTCCGCCGAGAATTACGCCCGTCTCAACGGCAGCACGGTCAATGATGCCTCCGTCTCCGTCACCGCCAATCTCAACGACGGCGAGGACGACAAGGCCGTCGCCAAGCTCGCCG
Organism: uncultured Oscillospiraceae bacterium; assembly: GCA_964644305.1. Classification (GTDB taxonomy): domain Bacteria; phylum Bacillota; class Clostridia; order Oscillospirales; family Oscillospiraceae; genus Limivicinus. Next base: position 27,771 of record CAZXVA010000002.1, on the reverse strand, counting down.
GTGTTTCCAAGAGTGCGAACGTCAGCTTCAGCGCCGTCAAGGCCGAGGGCAGCGCCGCCGTCGCGCGCAATGACTCCGTCAACGAAGCCTCCATCACCAATTCCAAGATAAACGCCAAAACCAAGGCCGTCACAGTCGCCTCCAAGGCAAACAGCATTGCCGAGGCCGGTGTGCAAACGCCCACTGCCGATATCGGCTATAAGGCCGTCGGCGTCACCGTCATCGTCGCCCTTGCAAACGGCGACTTCGCCGCGTTCATCGACAACGCCACCAACCACGACATCGACGCCGCGAGCATTGATGTCACCAACACCTATATCGCCAAGGCCGATGCCAAAACCATGCAGGCCACCGGCGGCGTCAACCTCGAGGCCGATTCGGTCGAGGCCAATGTCGCCACCGCCATCGTCAACACCAAGGCCGAGGCCGGTGTGCGCGGCGGCACGCTCCGCGCGCACAATGGCAGCGTCACCGTCAAGGCCGGCGGCACGGCCACGGCCGACGCCGGTGTCACTTCCAACACCGTCACCCTCAGCGGCACCAAAATCGCCGCCAATATCCTCGTGGCGCAGCTCAATGCGAAGCAGTTTGCTTACATTGAAAACGCCGACGTCACCGTCGACGGGGAAAGCACCGCCGAAGCCGAGCGCACCATCTCCGTCATCAGCGAGCTGAACAAAGACAAGACCGACGGCGCAACCGCCAAGCTCGGCGGCGTGACGAACACCATGGTTGATTGCACTCTCCTCGGTGCAAACGCCAACTCCGCCACCGCCACGGCGGCTGCCACAAGCAGCGCTTACGTCTCTGCCTCCGCGCTCACCTGCACCGGCGCGGTGGAAATCAAGTCCGACGCCACCTCTTACGCCACGGCGGACATCGCCCTGCCCACGGAGGACGTTGGCCTCGTCTCCCTCGGCGTCAACGTGCTCTATGCCAACGCAAACGGCAATTACTCCGCCTATCTCAACGGCGCGAGCAGCCGCGTCACCGCCAAAGAGCTGAAAATCACCAACACCTACACCGCCAAATCCTCCGCCAAGACAACCGCCTCCAAAAACGGCGCGAGCGTCAAAGCGGCCGAGGTCAATGCCAACGTCGCCTCCGCCACAACCGGCATCGCCGCCCACACCGGCGTCAACGTCGCCAATGTCACAGATAGGCAGGACAAAACCGGCACTGACGACTCCTCCGATGCCGACCCCAACTTGACCATCCTCGCCAAGCTCATCATCTCGGCCGACGGCACCGCCACCGCTGACGCCGCCGTCGCCAAGCAGCCTGTAAATATCACCATTCAAAGCGCCGTTGTCAACACCCTCATCGCCACCGTATCCGCCACCCAGACTGCCCGGCTCAACCGCGCCACGGTCGAGGGCGAGTCCGTCACGGTGGAAAGCAAGTTCAACGACGGCGACAACGAGGGCGCATCCGCCGTCCTCGGCAACCTCACCGACAACACGGCTGACGGAGCCATTACAATCTCCGAGAATTCCGCCAAGGTCAACACCCTCACGGCCACCATGTCCGGCGCAAGCTCCGCCACCGTCAACGGTGCGAAAATCACCGCCACCGGCGCCGTCACCGTCAAAAACACCGCCAAGAGCTACGCCAAGGCGGACACCGCCGGTGACACGACAAAGAACAACAATGATGTTTACATCGGCCTTGTGAACCTCGGCGCGGTCACGGCGCTTGCCCGGGCCGACGGCGCGTTCACCGCCTCTGTTGAAAACAGCACCGTCACCGCAAATACGCTTGAGGTCAACAGCGCCTTCACCGCCACCGCGCACTCCGCCGTTGACCAGCCGAAGTACGGCTTCACGGCTTATGGCGTCGAGGCCAACACTGCCTCCGCCAAAACCGGCGCTGTCAACAAGGCGTTCGTCTCCGACTCAAATCTTACCATCAAAGATGCGTTTGTGAATACTGCCTATGATGGCAAATACAATAAGTACGACAGCATAAGAATCTACGCCGACGGCACGGCCACGGCCTTTGCCACCATTCTCTCTCCCATCGTGTATGTCTCGGTCGGCAATGCCCTGCTCAGCACCGTCCTTGCCGAGGTCGCGGGCGAAAACCACGCGTACATCTCCGGCGGCTCTGTCACCGCCCCGAAGAAAACGCGCGTTTGCGCATGGTTCAACGACGGCGATAAACAAGGCGCAGTGGCCGAAATCGGCGCGGCCTACAACGCCGTCTCCGGCGCGACAGTCACCGTCAACACCGTCAAGGCCAACATGACCGCCCAAAACCATGCCCACGTCTCCGGCACAAGCTTCTCCCCGTATAACAATCAGACCGGCGACCTTGAAATCCTCGCCAAGGGCAACAGCTACGCCAAAACCGGGTACAACAGCGGCAGATTCTCCCTCAACGGCGCAAATCTCGGTCTCGTTGAGGCCACCTCCACCGCCACCGGCGACTTTGACGCCTATCTCGACACCACCGGCGCCAACATCGACGTTGCCAATATCAGCGTCAAGGTGCAGTATCAATCCACCGCTGACGCCAAATCCACCCAGCCCGACGGCGGCGTAGGCATCAACCTTGTCAACGCAAACCAAAACCAAGCCAACGCCATCGCCGACACCACCTCCGACGCTTATATCAACGGCAGCGGCGGCACGGTCAAAGCTAAGACAATCACTGTCACAGTCACGAGCAGCGGCAGCTCCGCCAATGCCGACGTCGACGGCAAGAAAGTCACAATTGAAGGCATCACCCTCGGCCGCAACTATGCCAAGTCCCAGCTCAATCTCACGCAAAAGGCCTACATCACCTCCACCGCCGATATTGACGTCTCCGGCATAGTGACCGTCGAGGCGAAGCTTGAAAACGGCAAGTCCACCTCCGAGGTCGGCAGCAACGGCGGCACTAATGTCAGCCTTATAAATGACAGCAAGCAGTATGCCGACGCTTACGCCTCTCTCACCAACCACGCCTATATCACCGGCGCAAAGCTCACATCGGTCGGGAACATGACAGTTCAGGCCCTGACCACCGGCACAAATATCACCGCCAAGGCGGAGGCTGTCGATACCGCCGTCTCTGTTGCGGCGCTCGGCGCGGTGCACACTCACGCCCGGCTCACCAAGCTGGACACTCAGGCCTACGTCGGCGCGGGCGCTGACATCGTGACAAACTATATCCTCATCAAATCCGAGGCCACTGGCACTCAGCTCACCTCTACCCCCCAAGTCCCCAACACGGCCGTCAGCGGCGTCAATGTCAGTGAAATCCACGCCCTCGCTGATGTTTTGGACAGCAACACCAAGGCCGGTCTTGCCTCCGGCGCAAAGCTGCGCTCCTTAAGCAATGCGGATATCATTGCCGACAGCGCAACCACCCTCGTCTCCAAAACGGATAAAAGCAATATCAAGGGTATCAGCTTCTTGACCATCGGGCGTTACCGCTTCGAGATGATCGTTGATGACAGCAATAACGGACACAACGCCGAGGTCTATCTCGACGGCACGCTCTTCGCCAACGGCGATCTCAACGCCACCGCCACCGGCAATGTCAACGCAAACTCCGACCTCAGCAGCACCACCATCGGCGCTGTCACCTCCGGCGAGAACGTCATCACCATCAACGTCAAAAAATCCTCCGCCAAGGTCAATCTCGGCGCAAATGCCGACATCGAGGCCACCGGCGATGTCACGCTCACCGCGCTCAACAACGCCAAACTCACCGGCAAAATCAACACCACGAGCGTCGGCCTCTCCGAAAGCAGCACCGCCAAAATCGACATCGATTGGACGCGCACTCAGGAGATTAGCATCGGCGACAATGCCCGCCTCGTCTCGCGCTATGGCAATCTCTCCCTCCTCAGCGGCGACAGCACCAAGCCCACCGTCAGCGCTGACCTCGACATGGGCGGCGGCGGCGTCATCGTCTCCGGCAAGGGCCCCAAGGCCGACATCAATCTCAACAGCGCCATCACCGTCAAAGTCGGCAAGGGTGCAACCGTCACTGCGCTCTTCGGCGCGCTCGCTCTCAAGACCGTCGACGCCACCGCCGCCACCGCGGACGCTTACCGCAACATGGGCGGCCTCGCCGGCAGCAACCGCAGCCAAGCCAATGTCACCGCTTGGGTTGCCTCCAACATTCTGATAAGCGACACCACCGCAGGTGATGCCAATCAGGCGTATCTCAACGGCAAAACCACCGAGATTATCTCCGACATCGTCCAAAATCTCAATGCCTACGCCACCTCCATCACCACCGCCGCCGGTTCGTCCACCGACGCTTATGCCAATATCTACGCCATGGATAACGAGCAGTTCATCCGCGTGGATAACGCCTTTGTCGGCGGCATTGACTCCCTCACCATCAAGATTCACACCTCCTCCATGGACAACAATTCCTCCGCCTCCGCCACGGTTCAGGGCGCAACCGGCAGCGCCACGGCGATATCCAATGTTTACATCAACAATACGATTGATAATCACCCCGCCATCGCGGAAATCTATCTCAGCGATAAGTCCCACATCGCCGGGCAGAAAATCAACATAACCGCCCTCGCGCCGAACGTGTTTTCCAACCGGCTTGTTGAAAGCGCCGCCACCGCCTCGGCCAAAACGGCCACCAAGTGGATCGTCAAGATCTTCACCTTCGGCTTGGCTGATGACGGCAGTGAAGAGGCCAATGCCAACGCCACCCTCGCCGCCACCGGCAAAGTCACCCTCAGCGGCAAGGTTCACCTCGGCGGCGGCGCGGCAGGCTCGTTCGTCGAAATCGACGAGACCGGCAAGCTCTATTACTCCGGCCTCTCCGACGAATTCAAGACCGACGCCTCTGTCGCCACAATTGACGCAAGCAGCATTTATCTCAACCCGCTTTATAATTACGATCGCGGCTTCCTCACGGTTGACGCCTTCGTCGGAGACAGCACCGTCACCAATTCCCTCAAAAACCAAAAGGATTATAAAGACGCCCTCAAAGTCAGCGTCAGCGGCGGCATCACCATTTTCGACAACAGCTTCCTCCCCAACGTCGTGATTACCAACCGCTCCGATAAAGCCCTGCACATCAACCAAATCACCACCAACAATGACCCCCAGCCCCGCCCCTCGTTGGATATCGGCGGCATCAAGGTCAACGGCTATGACCACGAGACCCCGCGCCTCACAGTCATCTCCGATAACGGCGGCGACGTCATCTTTGACGCCGAAAAAGACGGCACGTCCGTCGATCAAGACGTGGCCGAGGGCATCGTCACCATCGAAATGAACGGCGGCGCGCTCACCACCGCACAGGGCACGGCCATTTGGGCAAATCGCCTCACCGTCACCGGCGCGGGCACTATCGGCGTCTCGGCGGGCAATCGCTTCAACGCCAACATCACCGAGCTTGCCGAAGTTGTCTATCCCGCCCCCTTCCCCGCAATTGCCGAGCGCGAAACCTTCGTCTCCCTCGCGGCCGATGGCAATATTTACGCTAATCTCAAGCACGTCCTCATCGGCAATAAGAACGCAAACGGCGTCGAGACCATGCCGAACAATCCCACTCTCAACCTCGGTGACATCGTCTCCGAAAACGGCGAGGTCGACGTCAAGCTCGATTCCCCCGGCAAGGTCGTCGAGGAATACCGCCCCATCGTCGACAAAGACGTCCACACCCCCGGCAAGCCCGATAATTACACCGAGATTGACGGCGTCACCTCCGACAAGACCATTTCGGTCACGGACAATGACGGCAACACCATCAATTACGTCATCTCCGCCGACGGCACAATCAAAAACTCCTCCGGCGACACTTACCTCAATCTCGCTGATTATTGCATCCATACCGACGCCGACTCAAGCTACTTCCTCCTGCCCAACCAGCTCGTCATCCGCGCCATCAAGGACGCTGACGGAACTCTCCGCTTCCAAAGCGTCAGCGGCGGCATAGACGGCGTCAGCTATGACTTCGGCGACGTCCGCTTTGAACTGACGTCGAACGGCGAAATAAGCAAAATCACCTACATGGACGGCGACACGCTTTCCAAGGAGATTGACTTCACCGGCAGCAGCGTCACCATCAACATCGGCGCGGCCGGCGGCACAATCTACCTCAAGCGCGACTCCAACGCCACCTCTTGGACGCTCCCCGACGGCACTCACATCTACCTCTCCGGCGCGTTCATCGACAATACCGGCGACACCACAATAGAAGTTGAACCCAAACTCTTTGATGTGGCTAATAACCTCTATCTCCTCGAAGAGATTTCGACCGACCGCACGGATTACCATGTTGTTCAGCTTGAACCCGACGGGAAGACTTTCAAGCAAGGCTATATCTACAAGGTAACCGGATATGACCTCGGCGAAGCAAAGAATCTGAAAGATGACGATAAACAGTCCTTTGATGACGCCAAAACCGCTGTGGATGAGGCTCTTGGTTCTGTTGACTACGATAAGTGCTATAATTTAGAGGCTATAAAAGACGCTGTTGATACCGCTGTCAAAGGCGCGATAAGCAATGAGTGGAAAGCCGACATCAAGTATACAATTGCGGCAAACAGCAGTTCGGTTACAATTTCTCTCACGCTCAAATCCACCGGCACTGCGACTGATAGTGAAACAAAAACAAAGAGCCTAACTGCACTATTCACGAACACCTCAGAGGCATCTTCCGAGCTTAATTCCACCGACCTCACCGGCACTGCCTCCCTCGGCGGCTTCGGCGTGAAGTTCACGGTGAAAGACGATCTCAAGAGAAGCGGCAAAGTGACCATCAGCGACAATAAAATGACCGTGAAATACGGCATTTACGAGTTCAGCACCGAGTATGACGAAACCTTCAAAGCGTACAAGGTAAAAGATATCGGCAAAACCAACGCTTATTACAAAGCCCGCTTCAATGAGCTTAAAGACCTTTACTTCACCTATAATGGCGGTAATATCGGCTACTTCACCTTTACCCAAAGCAGCAGCGGCGAGGTAAACGGCAGCACTCTCAACGGCGGTTATAAAAAGACCGACGGCGGCCTCCTCTTTGTGGATGCAGTCAACGCCGTTAATGGCATTTACTACATTCAGAATAAGGCCGTTGCTTTCACCGCCTCCGGCGAGCTGCGCCTCATCAACATCGAGTATGCCCGCGACGAAAGCGGCAACGTCATTGACGACATCTCCAAGGCCACCCTCATGTACGGCCCGGAGATGACCCAGGCAAAGGACGAAAACGGCGACAATATGTACTCCCTCATGCAGTTTGAGTACAAAGACCCCGACAATGGCGACACCATAACGAAGTTCTTCAGCGACGGCAAGGACGCAGCTTATCAGTCAATCCTCAAAGAGCTCATTGCCGCCGACGAAAAGCTCGGTGAATACAACGTCAACTCGTATGAAATGAGTCTGAAAGCCGTCAAAGCCGAAAACGGCAAATACGTCTACGACACCACCAGCCTCCCGATTTACGCCGTCTCCGGCGCGGAGCAAAAGTCCGAGACCACGACTGAGGGCACGAAGTATTATTACTACGTCGACTCCAACGGCACTCTGTTCACCTCCAAGTATTCCTATGAACAACTCGAAAAGGACAGCGCCGCCATGGCCTCGCTCCTCAGCGCCCACGGCAACTTCACCCCGTATTACTATTACCCCCGTGGCACTGTCACCATCACCCCCGCCGGCGCTGACGGCATCGAAGTCACCTACATGCCGTATTCCGAGAACATCAACATCTCCTTTGCCATCGGCCAAGACGGGGCTTACGGCATTGTCGACCGCTTCACCCGCGTCGTCCTCAGTGACGATGACGCCACCGGCATGCCCAAGGGCACTCTCCTCTATCTCGATTCCGACGGCAACATCGTCGCCGCCTACACGCCGGAGGGCATAGTCCGCGTCTATGAGCAGAGCACCAAGCTCGGCACAATCGCGACTGACGGCACGACGACCACCGTAACCACAACCACCGAGGGAATCTACACCGAGTTTGACAGCACTCACTTCCACCTCACGCCAAACGCCAAAATGCTGCTCCACCGCGCGGCCACCGGCGTGTATATGCTCCCGCAGACCCTCGACATGACGAGCTTGCTTGCCCTGAATACCGACGTCCCCGTCAGCTACCTCTTCAAGAGTGACTTCTTCGGCGAATCCGCCGGCAACGTCCTCGTCAAGCTGACTCGCGGCGATGCTGAAACCCTCGACGACGCCAAACTCGGCGAGCTGGGCTTTGCGTATCCCACCACTGCCATGGAGGACTTCTTCACCGGTGCATTCATCAGCGCCATCACCGATTCTAATGGCGATGTCGTCATGTACGTCATTGAGCGCAAGGACGGCACGGATACCACAGACCCCACCACCATCATCCTCCTGCCCGACGGCGTGTGGTACGCCTCCGACAATACTGCCGGTATTCTCAAGCAAAATTCCGCGCGTGTAATTCAGGAGCTTGACACGCCCACCTTCGTCAACATGGAGGAAACCATTCAGGGCGAAGACGTCACCATCCGCTTCAGCGGCAGCAGCCTCAACGATAATGACGACATTGTCAGTGACGAAAAGACCAACGTCATTGCCGACAATCTCCTCATCATCGCCGAGAACAGCGGCGACATCTTTGAGGAAGAAGACCCCATCGTCGTCAAGCCCTTCAGCAAGGATAAAAACACGACCAATATCAAAATCGTCAGCAACAATAACGGCGCATACGGCGGCACGGCCTACGCCAAGACCCTCGTCGACGCCGACATCACCCTGCATGACACTCAGCTCGCCTCCGGCGGCTCGCTGAAGCTCGACATGCACAAGGGCGACGCCACGCTCGACAATGTCACCGTTGACGCCTCCGCCTCGCTTGCACTCAGTATTGCAAACGGCGGCAGCATCACCATGAACACCGTCACCGCCGACGGCACCATCACCGCCACCACGCAGTCCGGCGACCTCGCCCTCTCCGACACCGCCGTCTCCGGCACGGCCAATGTCACCTCCGACGGCGACGGCGCAATAAGCCTCGATAAGCTTGCCGTCTCCGGCACGGCCAATGTCACCAACAAGGGCGAGGGCGACGCCGACCTCACCGACGTCACTGTCAATGGCAACGGCGTCCTCACCGTCAGCACAGATTCCGGCAACGCCACGCTTGATGACATCACCGTCAGCACCGGCGGCACGCTCAACTTCACCACCGGCGCGGGCAACATCTCCCTCGGCAACAACGCCCAGCAGGGGAGCACCACCGTTGCCGTCAACGGCGATATGACCGTCACAAGCGGCGTCGGCGCAATTGACCTCAACAAGGTCACCGTCGGCCAAGGCGGCCACCTCATCGTCGACGCGGGCGGCAAGAATGCCGACAGCGTCACCGACAAAAACAGCCCCGTCACCGTCGACAATCTCACCGTCAACGGCGAGCTCGACATCACCACCAAGCGCGGCGACCTCCTCATGCACGACGCCGAGTCAAAACACACCCTCGGCGAGGATTATGACGATGAGAACAGCACCTTCAATATCGACGGCGACATCGGCGCGCCCGACCTCTATTATAAGATAGGTTACGCCGACGGCCTCGATAAGCCGTCCCTCACCCTCAACATCACCAAGGTCAACAATTCCTTCATCACCCAGTTCACGGATATCCCCACCACCCTTGACGGCCTGCCGACCATCGGCCACCTTGAGGGCGACCCGGCAAACACCGAGCACGACGAGGCGATATCCGGCCTTGCCGGTGAAAACAAGACCATCAAGGTCACCGTTCCTCAGCAGACCGGCGCCGAGCTGGCCGCCCAGCTTGTCAACTCCGGCAAGCTCGATGATAATGAGCTTCTCGCCCTCATCGGCGGCAAGCTCACCGGCGCTGACGTCAAGTCCGCCCTCGGCATCAGCCAATCCTCCGCCGCCGCCACGCTCGAAAAGCTGACGGACGCCGAGTTCGCCGTCCTTTGGAGCGCCACCGCTGCCGACCAAATCGTCCCCGCGCTTGAGCCCAAGCTCACCGACGCCGAGGATATCAAGGCCGCGCTCAGCGCCGCCGGTGTTGACACCGCCGACCTCACGCCCGCCGAGCTTGCCTCGCGCTATGACCGGCTTTACGCCGCCAAGCGCCAAGCGCATTATCTCGCCCTTGCCGACGCGATTCTCGCCTCGCTTGATGATGCGACCGCCCGCCTCACCGGCGACAAGGTCAGCGCCATCCTGCCCCTCGCCGCGGGCGACGCGGGCATCACCGAGCTGCTCGCCGCCGCCATCGAGGCCACCCGCGTCAAAACCGACGCGGACGATACCCCCGTTCAGGCGACCGACGAAACCGGCGATAAACTCTATCTCGACGCAAACGGCGCTCTCACCACTGCCCCGACCGGCGCAGACGGCGCGGCCAACACCCCCGTCTATGAACTCGAAGTCATCATGAGCGACGAGACCGAGCTCTTCCCAGCCTATTGGAAGTCCCTTTCCGATGAGCAGAAGGCAGACCTTCTCGCCCTCGCCTGGACCGAAAGCAAAGGCCGGTACCCCGCACCCGTGGACGAAACCAAACCCCCGCGTGCGCTGATTCTCAACATCGGCGAATCCACCGGCGAAACCTACGTCCTCAACGTCGGCGACATCACCGTTGAGCAAGAAACCGGCACCTTCACCGCCGGGGAGCTCGTCTCCACCCATGGCGACGTCGCCATCACCGCCCCCGTGATCGAAGGCGTTGCCGACAAGGCTGATATAACCGATGCCTACGTCCTCAATGCCTACAAGGTCAAGTTTGTCGGCGAGAATAACGGCGCTTACGGCACTGCGGCCAACGTCTACGCCGGCAAGCATACCTACACCGCCACCGCCGGCGGCGTCGGCGCGACCACCCGCCTCCTCACCGAGCAGCGCACATGGAAGCTCAGCACCATCGCCAACATAGATAATGAGAATACTCCTCCCGCAGAGTATAATAAAACCAATAACGGTAGCTGGAGCATTTCCCGCGACGCCGACGGCAAAATCAAGCTCAGCTTCGACTTTGACTTCACTGCCGTCCGCGATATCGACCTTGCCTCCGGCACTGAGCTGACTGTCACCGCCAAGGATGACATCAACATCGCCGAGCTCACCGGCGACCAGAACGTCGCCAACGCCGCCTCCGAAAACGGCAGCGTCACCCTCGCCGCCCCGAACGGCAGCCAGACCGTCCAAACCGTCTCCGCCAAGCAGGATATCACCCTCACGGCAAGCGGCGACATGACCGTCACCAACCTGACCGCCGGCAATGACGCAACTCTCACCTCCGGCGGCAAGATGGACGTCACCGAGCTTCAAGTCGGCAATGACGCCACCCTCACGGCCGATGGCGACATGACCGTCACCACTCTGAGCGCCGCCCACGACGCCACCCTCACCTCCGGCGGCAAGATGGACGTCACCAAGCTCAAAGCCGACAATGACGCCACCCTCACCTCCGGCGGTGACCTCACCGCGACCGCGCTTGAAGTCGGCAATGACGCCGCGCTCACAGCGGACGGTGACATCATCCTCGCAAACCTCGCCGCCGCCAACAGCGCCGCCCTCACCGCAGGGCGCAACGTCCTCGATGGGCGCGAGCAGGGGAATGCCAACCCCAACATCAAGACAAAATCCGCCATAATCACGGCGAAAACCGGCGCAATCGGCGCGAGCGCCGACAAGCGCATCGACGTGGAAATTGAAGACGCCCTCACCACCGACAGCGCCCTCGACACCAACCTTGTCGCGCGCGGCGACCTCACCCTCATCGCCGACACGCAAACCGGCGCGCTCAATGTCGATGGCAACGGCAATCTCACCATTGCCAACACGGATAAGTATAACGGCGGCGATCTCCGCCTCGGCGCGGTCAGCGCCTCCGGCGATGTCACCGTCAGCGCCGCCGGCGGCTTCACCCTCTGCGACCGCCTTGGCCGCGACGCGCAGGTGAAGGGTGACAATCTCACCCTCTCCGCCGCAAACGGCAGCATCGGCACAGCCGCCCGGCCTCTCCGCGTCGACACGAACCCCGGCGGCGTCCTCAACGCCTCCGCCGTCAACGGCACGGTCAACATCGTCGAAGTTTCCGACAACATGACCGTCGGCGCGATATCCGCCACCGGCAGCAACAGCGCTGTCACCCTCGAAACCGTCAACGGCGACATCGCCGAGTCCGCCAAGGCGCAGGACGACATGCTCCGCAAGGCCGTCGAGGCCGCGCAGGAGGCCGCCAAGGCTCAGGCCAAGGCCGACGCCCTGCAAGACCAATTCAACGTCCTTGAAAACTATGTCGCCGCCCTCGACAAGGCGCGTGACGACATTGCAAGCTCCGAGTCCGCCAAGGTTCAGGCCGAGGCCGACCTCAACGCGGCCAAGGCCGCCGAGGCCGACGCCGCAAGCGGCCTTGCCGCCCGCCGCGCCGAGTTTGCCGCGCTTGAAAACAGCGCCGCCGCCCCCGGCGACCTCGCGCAAAAGCGCGCCGAAGTCGCCGCCGCCGAGGCCGCGCTCGACGCCGCCCGCCGCGACATCGCCGACAAGCGGCAAGCCCTGAACAGCGCGCAAAGTGACCTCGCCTCCGCGCTCGCCTCCGCGCGCTATGACACCTTCAACAAAGTTCCCGGTCTCGACTCCGCCTCCGACGCGGCCTCGGCGCTTGACGCCCTCGCCGCCGAAAAGGCCGCCAAGGCCGCCGAGCTTGCCAAGCTCGAACCCGGCCTGAACGCCGCCAAGGCCGACGCGGCCGCCCGCAGAGCCGAGGCAGACGCCCTCGCCTCCGCCGCCGCGCCCTCCGGCATCACTTCCGACGGCGACATCACCCTTCAGCTCAACCGCGCCGACGGCAAAGCCAACGTCGGCACGCGCGACAACGCCCTCGGCGTCACCCCCGGCGGCAAGCTCACCGTCTCCGGCGGCGTGGGCACGGCGCTCGATAGTGTCTTCCTCGAAGCGGGCGGCGACCTCGTGCTCAACCCCATCCGCGCAAACAACCGCGTTGATATCTCCGCCAAGGGCTACATCACCGGCGCAAACTCCGTTGACCGCATCATCGTCGCACCCACCGCCGGTATCAACAGCCTTTCCAACGTCGGCGCATCTGCCGACAACCCGCTGAAAATCAGCGTCGACACCGTTTCGGCCTCCGGCGTGAACGTCTGGCTCGATAATGACAAATCTCTCGCGCTCGACGGCGTCACCGCCGCGGACGAAGTCGGCATCACTGCCGACGGCGACCTCACCGGCGACGGCGACCCCACCACGGACGACATCATCGGCGGCAATGTCGACATCAATGCCACCGGCAACATCGGCGCGTCCGACGACCCGCTTGACATCGAGGCAGGCACGATTTCCGCCACGGGTGAGAACATAACTATCAAGAGCGACGGCGACATGACCGTCGACACCATCACCGGCAAAGACGTCACCATTTCCTCCGGCGGCAACATCGCCGATACCGGCTCTCACCCCGCCGTTTCCGCCGACAACCTTGACATCAGCGCCGCCGGCGCGATAGGCACAGAGGATAATCCCTTTAATGTCCATGTCCCCGGCAAGCTCGTCATCGCCACCGGGTTCGGGCACAACTTCCTCCTCAACAGCTTCTTTGCCGAGCCTGCCACCGTCGTCGCCATTCCCGCCGGAATCCGCGTCACCGGCTTCATCAGCGCCGACGCCGTGCTCAAGGTCACCCGTGAAATGCTCCACGCCGATTGCCCCGTCTGCGGCTATCTCGCCGCCGTCCACCCCGACTTGCTCATCGCGCAGTATAAGCTTGAGCTCACGGGCAAGTGGTGGGGTCAGCTCCTCGTCGAAATCCCCGTTGACGCCAAGTACGAGGGCAAGGTCATCACCCTGGCCTATTGCGTCGGCGGCAAGCTCCGCGTCATGCACCTCACCGTCGAGAATGGTTACGTCAGCTTCTATACCGATGCCCTCTATGCCTACACCCTCCTCGACGGCGTCTATGAAGTCGCCACAACCCCCGACGGCCGTCAAATCCTCGTTGACTCCGACGCCAACCCCATAAAAACCACCGCCACCCCCGCCGAAGCAGCAGACTCAGCCAACACCCCCGCCTCCGTCGAGATCACCGACGCACCCAAGGCTGACCCCAATGCAACCGCCAATCCCGACTACCCCACCCGCACCCTAACCGCAAGGGTGTAAAGTGGAGCAAAGCAAAACACAAGCAAAACCCAATCAAACACAAAAACCGCCGCACCGAAAACCGTGCGGCGGTTTTTGCCCTGCAATAAGCATTGCATTATTCATTTTCCAACGCGTCTGTATTCAGCTTATAGTAAACCGCGCGTCCTTTCATTTGCTTTTCAATAATAAGTTTCAAGCAATTGCGAACATCTTGACGGTGAATAGATTACTATGCATTGATCAAGATGAGCCTCAGCCCGGTAAAGAGAAAGGCCGAAGCATAAAAGAACATAATATTAAATATGCTAAAATCGTATGGCGTATTTAGCTTGCATGTGTTATAATATCTTTGACAGATGAGCTTGTTATCACGCGAAAGGGGGTATAAACCATGAGCAACAAAGAACGCATAATCAGCCTGTTAGACCAGATACCGGATTATAAAATCGGCTATGTGTTGGCGTATGTGCAGGGTGTGGCCGCTGATGAAGAAGCCGACAACGCTTTTTGCGAACGTATGTATCAGAATTATTTGAACGACCCTGAAAAAGACGAAGAGTATACCCTTGAAGCCTGTAAAGCAGAATGGGGGATTGATTGATGTATAAAATCATCATCAAGAAGCCCGCGAAAAAGTTCATTGACCGTCTCCCGGCAAACGAACGCAAGCGCATTATTGCGGCTATTGAGCTTTTGCCAAACGGAGAGGATATAAAGCGACTGCGCGTCCATGATGATTTAATTTAATGCGCTTGCGTGTCGGCGCATATCGCATTATATACACTGTCAATCACGGTGAGCTTATAGTGTGCGTTATTGACGCCGGAAACCGTGGAGAGATATACAACAAATACTAACGTCTTGGTTGAGGGTGAGGCTTGTTCCCGCCCTCATTTTTTGGCTTTGTGAATATATTGAGCGAACGCCCCCGCCGCCCCTGCGCACCTCCGCGCGGGGCTTTGCTATATTCGGGAATAAAAAAGAGGGGGCATTACAGCCCCTGATAATCATTTTTTCAAATATTTTGCCGTGTACTTATCAAGACGCGCAGAACGCACGGTGGGGACGCTCTTTCGACTGTTGTCTACCTCGTCAATCAAAGACATCATTGAAAAAGCCTGAATTATTAGATGAGTTGAATTGAAGCTGAATTGTCCCCACCCGTCAAATGCTGAAATGTATGAAAAAGCACGAGAAAACCACCGTTTCGCATACCGAAACGGTGGTTTTAGTGGTTGCGGGGGAAGGATTTGAACCAACGACCTCCGGGTTATGAGCCCGACGAGCTACCAACTGCTCTACCCCGCGATATTCACTTGCTTTTCTTTAGCTCATATATAATAGCACAACGCGCTCACCTAGTCAACCCCTAAATAAATATTTTTTGCCGACGCACCGTGACAACGTGCGACACGCGCGGCATGCACTTTACAAGCGCGGCGTTTGTGTGGTACTATAATTTCAACCGATGCCGCAAAAGCAATAAACTCAACGGAGGTATTAACCATGGAAAAGGTATGCGAATTTCTCAAATCCGCCGAGACTTATTTTTTGGCCACGGTCGAGGGCGACCGGCCGCGCGTCCGCCCGTTTGGCACTGCCCACATTTTCGACGGCAAGCTCTATATTCAAACCGGCAAGGCCAAGTCCGTTTCGCGTCAGCTCGCGGCCAACCCCAAGTGCGAGATTTGCGCGTTCAAGGACGGCACATGGTTGCGTCTGAGCGGCGAGCTGGTCGAGGATGATCGCGTCGAGGCCAAAAAGTCCATGCTCGACGATTACACCAATCTCCGCGCCATGTACGACGAGAACGACGACAACACTCAAGTCCTCTATTTCAAAAACGCCGTCGCCACGTTCTGCTCCTTCACATCCGAGCCGGAAGTGCACACCTTCTGATTTAACCCTTTCACAGTCGCGAAACCTCGTCTTTAGACGAGGTTTCGCGACATATACCCACAAAACACACCGGGCGTGGCCTTGCGGCACACGCCCGGTTCTTGCTTTATTCGGTTTCACCCGATTATGCGCCGGGCTTCGTAGCCACGGGAGACGTAATAGCCGCCGAGGCTGGAAATGATGACGCCGGTGGTGGAGTTGGAAGCGTGGACAAACTGCCCGTTGCCGATGTAAATGCCGACGTGGCCGATGTAGCTGCTGCCGGAATAGAAGCACAGCAGGTCACCGGGCACAAGCTCGGACGGGTCCACATGGCGGCCGTTTTTGGCCTGATCGGCGGCCACACGGTTGAGTGAATAGCCGAACTGCTTGTACACATACTGCACCAAGCCCGAACAGTCAAAGCCCGTGGCGGGGGAGGTGCCGCCCCATTGATAATTATACCCGACGAACTGACAGGCGTAGTTTGCGATGTCCTGCCCCGTGGCGGAGGAGGACGGCGCTTGCGCCGCGTTGCCGCCCTGGGAGGCGCTGCCGGTGTTGCCTGCGGCGGTTTCACCGCCGACGGAATAGCGACCCTCGCGGACATAGCATGCGTAAACATAGCCCTGTTGGCCGTTTTCGGCGATGACCTGCGCCCAGCCGTTTTCTTCGGAGATGAGCTTGACGGGGTTGCCGTAGAAGAACTCACCCAGCACCGCCGCCGTCATGGACGGGGCAGAGCGGAAGCGCACGTTGTTGCCGGAGATATACGCCTCGGTGGTCTGCACCGGGGTGGGAGTGGGCGCGGGCGTCGGGGTCGGTGTGGCCTCCGGCGCGGCGGTGGCTTGCGGGGTGTCGGCGGGGGACTGCGCCGTGCCGGTTATCGTGCCGGACGCGCCCGAACCTTCGCCCACGCTGATGCCGCCGAAGCTGGCCTGATCAATGACGAGGACATAGCTTGCGCAGACATAGCCCGTCACGCCGTCGATGACGCATTGATACCAGCCGTTGCCGGCGTCGGCGGTCACGCTGACGGCCTTGCCCGTGTGATAAGTGCCGAGAATCGAATGATTTGTGCCCGGACCTGAGCGGAAGCGCACATACGTGCCGTTTATGTAGCCGCCCTTGCCGCTTGTGGCCGCCGGGGTCTGCACCGGGGCGGGCGTTGCGGTGGGTGCGGGGGTGGAAGCCGGAGTCTCGGTTGCGTTCGGGCTGGGCAGAACGGGCGCGGGCGCTGCGGTTGCGGTGGGCGTCACCGTCGCGGCGGGGGTGAACGTGAGATCCGGGGCGAGTGCGCCCTCATCCGGCTGGGGAATCGCAAAGCTCGGTGTTGCCGCCGGGGTGAATTCAATTTGGCTCACATTGCCGGAGGCAGAGCCGGTGTTCTGCGTCGGGGCAGAGCCGGCGGTGATATACTGCGAGTAAACATACCCAAGCTGGCCGTCGATCAAGCACGCCGTCCAGCCGTCGCCCGAACCGATCGTCGTCACGGCCTTGCCGCGGTTATATTCACCCAGCACAGAGTAATCGGAGCCGGGGCCGGAACGAAAGCGCACATACATCGCATTGATGTAAGCGCCCGTGCCCTCGGCGGCGGGGGTGAAGGAAAGCTCGGAATTGTCCGGCGCGGGGGCGGCGGTGTCGGCGGGGACGAAGTCGGGCGTGAACACGGGCGCGGAGGACGCGCCGTTGGAGTCCAGACTCAGATATGACGAGGCGACAAAGCCCGTCTGCCCGCCGACCTCCACCGCGTACCAGCTGCCGTTTGAGCGGTCGGTCACGGTGACGGGGGTGTTGCGCGTCAGGGTCGTCACGACATAATAAAATGTGCCGGGGCCTGCGCGCATGTTGACGCTGTTGCCCGTGACGACCGCCGTCTCGGCGTAAGCCGGAACGACGAGCATCGTGCTTATCGCAAGCGAGGCTGCCAGCGTTCTTATCAATTTGTTGCGCATTTGAAACAGATCCTTTGTCTTTATTAGTCTGTCAGCGGCGGCATGAGCCGCGGTGTGTCAGACTTATCTGGAGGAAAGTGCGCGCTCAAGCCACACGGCGGCGACGTCAATGGCGAGATAAAGGCTGTCCTTCTCGCTCTTTTTGACCACGCGGTCTCTCGACTTTATCGACGGGTCGGTCAGCTGAAGCTGGACGGACACCTTCGTCGGCACGTCAAGGTCATTGACCTTTTTCGATTCGAGAATTTGCAGCATGACGATATATTTGTCCGCAAAGCTGCCGTAGTAGATGATGCTGTCTTTTCTTTGGAGGGGATGCCCCTTGTACTCCAATGTCTTTGCCATAATACGAACCTCCAGTATTGTAATCAAATTGTAACGCAATGCAATGGAAATGTCAACAAGAAAAACTTGGACAGGCCGCCGAAACGGCGTCAAATCAGCCGAGATAGGTTGTGCCGCCCCAGCCGATGCCGCCCCAGTCGTCAGTGCCGGTGTTGCCCCAGTCGGTGGTGGAGTTGTCGTTGCCCCAGCCGTTGTCGGTCATCCACTGGTCGGCGATGGACGTGTTGTCGTCCGTGCCCCAGCCGATACCGTCGCCGAAATCGTCAGAGGGGTAAAGCGTGTCCTGAATGCCGAAAATCCCGGTGTTTTCGCCGATATAGGGATAGGTGAAGGATCTGTACTCCACGCCGTCATGCAGCGGCTGCATCACCTTTTTCCAAAGCTGAGCCGCCGGGTTGCCGGACACGTTGATGGTCGCGGGGGTGTCAAAGCCGGTCCACACCGCGGCGACGTAGTACGGCGTCACGCCGCAGAACCAGCGGTCCTTATAATCGCCCGAAGTGCCGGTCTTGCCCGCCACGGGCACGCTGTACAGCCGCGCCTCCTTGCCCGTGCCGTTTTCAACGGCGTTTTGCATCATATAGGTCATGGTGTAGGCCGTGTTGGGCTTGAAGGCGGAGATGCTGGTGGGTGAATTGTCGATGACGGTGTTGCCGTCAAAGTCCGTGACGAGGGAATAGGTGCGGCCGTAGGTGAATATGCCGTCGTTGACGAACGCGCAATAGGCCTGCGCCATTTCGCGCACGGTCACGCCGTTTGTCAGCTGGCCGAGCGCCATGGGGGCGTAGTTTGCATCCGCCGGCACAAGGCTTGTGAAGCCCAGCTTCGTCGTGAGATAATTATACGACGTCTGCGGGGACAGCTTATCCACAATCTGCGCCGCGACGGTGTTGAGCGAGTATTGCAGCGCCTGATAAATCGTGACCACGCCGTAATAGATGTTGCTGTCGTTCGCGGGGAACCAGTCCGTGCCGCTCAGGTGCATTCCGGCTTGGTCGTTGACAAGCGTTGTGGGGGTGATCAGCCCCGTGTCCACCGCCGGGCCGTAGGACGCCAACGGTTTAATAGACGAACCGGGAGAGCGAAAAGTTCCCGTTGCGCGGTTGAGCGGGAAATTCGTGTCTTTCACGCCCACGCCGCCCGACAGGCCGAGTATGCGCCCGTCATACGGGTTCATCACCACGATGGCGCTTTGAAGCTGTGAATTGCCGCCCGTGCGCGGTATGGCCGTCAGGTCGGTGTACACCGCGTCAATTGCCCACTGCACGCTCACGTCCAGACAGCAATAGATTTTGTACCCGCCGTTATACACAAGGTGCTGCGCTGTCTCGCGGCTTATGCCCTTGCGATCCATCAAATCACGGATGACGTCGCTTATCACGACCTCTTCGTAATAGCTGTATACGCGCTGGGTGCTCTCCTGCTCTGCGCTGTGGATGAACACCAGCTCCTCGGCCACGGCGTCTTTGTACGTGTCGTAGTCGATGTAGCCCTGCTCGTACATTTCGCGCAGTATGGTCTCCTGACGCTCTTTGTTGTTCTGCTCGTTGTAGAAGGGGTCATAATACGTCGGCATGTTCGTGATGCCGACTATCGAGGCGCATTGAGCCAGCGAAAGATCCTTCACGTCCTTGCCGAAATAGGTCTGCGCCGCCGTCTGCACGCCCCAGCAGCCCTCGCCGAAATACACCGCGTTGAGATACCATTCTATTATCTCCTGCTTGTCATAGCGCTTTTCAAGCTCCAGCGCGCCGAAAATCTCGGTCAGCTTGCGCTGAACCGTCACCTGATCCTGACCGGTCAGGTTTTTGATGAGCTGCTGGGTGATTGTCGAGCCGCCGTAGCTGTTTTGCATGGTGGCGAACATTTTTATGAACGCGCCCGACGTGCGGTACCAGTCCACGCCCTTGTGGTCGTAAAAGCGCTTATCCTCAATGGCGACGACGGCCTTTTCCATATACCACGGAATGTCGGCATAGTCGACCCAAACGCGGTTTTCCTTGCCGCTTAAAAGCCCCAGCTCGCGCCACTCGCCGCCCGCGTCCTGATAATATATCGTGCTCGACTGGTTCAGCTTGAAGTCCTCCAGCGACAGGTCGAGGTTCGGCGTCAGGCAGGTTTTGACGTAGTAGGCGAACACGCAGGCAAACAGCATGCCCGTTATCGCGAATATCAGCAAAATCGTGCCCACCGTTTTCAACACCCCGCTCATCGCCGAGCTTACAAGCTCAACCGTCACGTCGGCCGCGCGCAGTGCAATGGGCTTTTTGTCCGGCTTTGCCTTGCGTCCTGCCTCGGTTTTGGGGTTGATATTGCCGGTGCGTTCGGTGCGCTCGCTCTGGCGCGGCGCGCCGCCGTCGGCGTTTACGCGCCCGGTGCTTCCGCTGCGGATGCGCCCGGTGCTGCTTTTTTTGTCGTTGTTGTTCATTGTCCGGCGGACACCTCCATGCCCCGGCGGTGCTCTGCCGCCGCGGGAAACCACCAAGCCGTAATGCGGCTTGGGCATAGTAACACTTATTATACTAAATTGACATTATAGCACACATTGTCAACAAGCGGTAGAGCAAATGTAAATTTTCTTTTCGCGTTTTCACCGCTTGACCAATGTGTATATTTTCCCAAATATGAGAAATAATTATACCTGCACAAAACATTCAACGAGGTGGGGAAGATGAACGTGAAGCTCAGGGCGGCGGCACTCGGCGTGCTCGCGGCGGGGGCGCTGTGCGCCTCGCTCGGCGCGATGAAGAGCCTGCGCCCCGCCGCGCGCGACGTTCTCCCGGCGGAGATATACGCCCGCTATGCCGGGCGCGAGGAGGGCGCGGAATATTTCATCAAGGGCTGTGACGGCTTTGTCGCGATTTATAAGGGGGCAAAGGGGCGCGCGCCGGAGGCCGTCACGGCCATTGAGCTGGCGTCTCTGCGCTCGGCCGACCGCGCCATGATTGCCCGCGGCATACCCGTTTCCGATCGGCAGGAGCTTTTGGAGCTGCTGGAGGATTTGGGGTCGTGATGAATTGGCTATTGATTTATCTCTTGCAATGGGTTAGAATAAGGGCATAACTTACCGGAGGTAAATGATATGAGCGAGGAATTCGGCAGCGATTTTGTCACCATAGTTGACGATGACGGACAGGAGTTCGAGCTTGAAGTGCTCGACACCATGGATTATAACGGCGGGACGTTCACGGCCTTTCTCCCGGCGGATATGTCGGAGGACGACCCGGACTACGGCATGATAATCCTCCGCTCTCAGCTTGACGAAAACGGCGAGGAAATATACGAGTCCATCGACGATGAGGACGAGCTTAATGACGTCTATGAGCACTTCATGGTTCTCCTCTTTGACGACGAGGACGAGGAATAAGTTCCGTCAAAGGAACATATAGCTTACCAGATAAGAAAACTCCTGCTGTGTGCGTGTAGCTTTGTTGAAGCTTTACGACCCGTTAAACCCACATCTCTTATAAGGGATGCCGATTTGAATCTGCGGATTGCAGGCCTCCCGGCTCACGCCGGACGTTGGAAGCAGCGAAACAGAACTTAGGCGACCCACCTGCCCGTTCGTGCAGGTTATAATCGGGTCGGCACGGCATTTGCGGGGGCCTTCCCGGCGAGAAATCGTCGGGAAGTTTTTTATGCAGCTTTTACTTGTGTTTCCGCACCCGATGCGATATAATTAACTATTATTATTTGTCATTTCGGAGAGACTTCTTATGCTTTTTGCGAGTATGGAATTTCTGTTCCTCTTTTTCCCGATAACCTTGGGTGTGTGTTACGCGCTGCCGAAGGGCGCGCGCAACTACTGGCTGCTGCTGGCCAGCCTCTTCTTTTATGCGTGGGGCGAGCCGCGCTTTGTCCTCGTGATGATGGGGTCAATTGCGTTCAGCTATGTCATTGCGCTTTGCCTTGAGCGCCATGCACCGGGTACGCGCGCGAGAAAGGCGTATCTCGCCTTCGGCGTCGCGATGAATATCGGTTTGCTTTTTGTCTTCAAATATCTCAATTTCACCATCAACACCCTGCACTCCATCGCCCCCTCCACCGGCGCATTTATCCACAAGACTTACATCACCCTCCCGATAGGCATTTCGTTTTTCACCTTCCAAACGATGAGCTATATCATCGACGTTTACCGCGGCATCCCCGCCCAGCATAACATCGCCTATCTCGGCCTGTACATATCCTTCTTCCCCCAGCTCATCGCCGGCCCCATCGTGCGCTATACCACCGTGATGGACGAGATTATGTCCCGCCGCGCCACGCGCGAGGACTTTGTTCAGGGCGGCCTGCGCTTTTTCACCGGCCTTGCCAAGAAGATGCTGCTGGCCAACGTCTTGGCCGAGCTTGTCCACATCGCCTTCTCCGCCGAAAGCCTCAGCGTGGGCTTGGCATGGCTTGGCGCGGTGGCGTATGCCTTGCAGGTCTATTTCGATTTCGGCGGCTACTCCGATATGGCCATCGGCATGGGGCGCATGTTCGGCTTTCATTTCCTCGAAAACTTTGATTATCCGTTCGTTTCGCGCACAGTCGCAGAGTTTTGGCGCCGCTGGCACATTTCCCTTGGCACTTGGTTCAGGGATTACGTTTATTTCCCCCTTGGCGGCTCGCGTGTGAAAACCAAAGCGCGCTTGATTCTCAACCTCGCGATAGTTTGGTTTTTGACCGGCGCGTGGCACGGCGCGAACTGGACGTTTGTGATATGGGGGCTGATTCATGGTTTCCTCATTATTACCGAAAAGATGCTGCGTGTTCCCGAACGCCTTTCGGGGCACAAGGCACTTTCTGATATTTACGCCGTTTTCGCGGTTTCCGCTTTTATGTTCAGCATGGTCATCTTCCGCGCCGACACGGTGAGCGGGGCACTGCGCTATCTCGCCGCTATGTTCGGCGGCGGTGGCGCGTTTGTAGACAGCGCCGCAGTGTTTTATTTCAAGGAATACGGCCTCACGCTCCTCGCCGGTATAATATGCTCCACCCCCGTGTTCAAGGTCTTGGGCGAGCGCATCTCGGCCAAGGGCGAGGGCGCGGCCGGGGCGGTCACGGTGGGCGCGTATGTCATTTCGCTGGCGCTTTTCATCGTGTGCGTGTCCTTCCTCGTCATCGGCGCGTATAACCCGTTTATTTACTTCAATTTCTGATAGGTGAGTGCCATGAACACCTCGACAAAACCGAAAACTTCAAGCCTTATCCTGCGCGTTGTCGCCATTTTCGCGGGCGTGGCGCTGCTGGCGTTCACGCTGGCGGAGGTCTGCCTTGCGTATCAGCCGACGAAGCGGTTTTTCGCGGGCGAGCTTACTTTCAAGGAGTATACTCAGGCCGTGCAAAAGGAAATGACCGAGTCCGCCGCAGGGAAGTATGCGTTCATCAACCTCAACGGGCTATATTGCCGCCTCACCGGGCGCAATGTCTGCAATCAGGTCATGCGCCTTGATAACGGCATGCTCACCAATCTTTCGCCGGAGCGCTTTGACATGACCCCGGCGGCCGACGGCATTGCCGAGCTTGCGCGCTACTGCGAGGCGCGGGGCACACAGCTTATTTTCGCTCTGCCCCCGGCCAAGCTCGACGCAAATTCCGAAATCCTCATCCCCGGCGAGGTCGACCACAGCAATGAAAACGGCGATGAGCTCCTCGCGCTGCTTGACGCGCGCGGCGTGGACACCGTGGATTTGCGCGAATATCTTGCGCAAACGCCCGAACAGATTGAGCAATATTTCTTCCGCACGGATCACCATTGGAACTTCACCGGCGCGTTCGTGGCCTATCAAAAGCTGACGGAGCTGCTTGATGAGCGCTTCCCCACGGCGGGCATCGACCTTTCCCGCGCCGACATGGCCAATTGGGAGGCGCACACGCTGGATAATTGGATGCTCGGCAGTCAAGGCAAGCGCACGGGCGTCTACTTCGGCGGCACGGACGATATCACGTATTATACCCCGCTTTTTGAAACCCACAGCTCCTGCGATGTGCCGGAGTATTCCGGCGGCTCTGCCTATTATGAGGGTGACTTTGCAGAGGCCAATCTCCGCCAAGAGTATCTCGGCGCGCGCCCGGATCTTTTCGAGGCCAGCCCTTATGATATGTACATCGGCGGGGAGTATCACCTCGTCCGCCACCGCAGTGACACCGCCCCCTCGGACTTGAAGCTCATGATAATCAAGGATTCCTTCACCCTGCCCATACAGGCGTTCATGTCCACGCAGTTTCAGTCCATTGACGTCCTCGACCCGCGCTACGACGGCGACTCCGCCGCCGAGCATATAGCCGATACCAATCCCGACGCAGTGCTCGTCCTCCTCTCCTCCCAAAGCGCCGGCTCCTACCCCCAATACGCCGACTACGGCGTAAAAGCGGCAGAGAATTAAACTCCGAAAAGGTGCTGCGGCAAAATACATTTTTCTGAAAATTGAGCAAATAAAAAGTTCCGGAAACTTGCAAGCAAGACAAGTTTCCGGAACTTTTTTGCGTGGCCATTTACAAAAAAAGAACAAAAATCCAATTTTGCTACTGCTCTTTTTTCGCCCTGTTGCGTCATTCCCCCTCGTCGAACAGGCCGAAGCCTGCGACCTCGGTCGTCGGGAGGGAGAAGACTATCGTGCCCGACGGGGAGTCGGGGCCGGCCTTTTCCAAAATCGCGCTCATGATGCCGCTTTTTTCGTGCGACGCGGCCACGATGAGCACGACCTCCTTCTCGTCGGCGATGGAAATGCTATAAAACTTCGGCGCGTCCTTCGAGCCTGTGCCTTTGCCGTGCAGCACCGTGCCGCCGCGCGCGCCCGCGCCGCGCGCCGCGTTCATCACCGCGTCCGTGCAGCCGGAATTTGTTATCGCCACAATCAGCTCGTATGCGCCGAGCTCAGGCGCGGCGCGCTTTGCGCCCTTGTCGTCTCCGCTCAAATATGCCAAAACCTTGCCTCCTCCTAC
Source organism: uncultured Oscillospiraceae bacterium (assembly GCA_964644305.1). Classification (GTDB taxonomy): domain Bacteria; phylum Bacillota; class Clostridia; order Oscillospirales; family Oscillospiraceae; genus Limivicinus. The sequence goes on along the minus strand of CAZXVA010000002.1, from coordinate 2,573 downwards.
GCTTTTTATCGGCACGGCAATCACCATTCCGTGCCCCGGAACGCCGAGATGCAGATATCGCCTCTGCTCGGCGATCAGCTTTTTCGTCTTTTCCGCCGTCGCGATCGACAGCACCACGCGCTTCTCGCTTGACTCAATGCCCAGCAGGTCGAGCATGCTCTGCACTGCCGTGCCGCGCCCGTGCAGCGCCACCGTCATCGGCAGCTCCAACCGCGCGCAGATATCCGTCAGGGCGTCCAGCGCCTCCGGATTTATAATGGATAGCACGTAATTCATGCGCCGACCTCCCAAAGCTCGATAATCTCCGTGTCGCCGAAGCTCTCCGGCTCGACGGGTGTGGTCTTCTTGCGCTCATAAATGAACCCGACCGTCTGAATTGACAGCAGCGGCAGCATTGCCACCAGCGCGACCACGCCGAACGCGTCCGACAGCACATCGCCGCCGAGAGCCACGCTCGTGCCCATGACGAATTGCAGCATGAACGTCGCCGTCATCGGGCCGGAGGCCACGCCGCCGGAGTCAAACGCGATGGCCGTGTAGATATCCGGCACGAAGAACGACAGCCCCAGTGCGATGACATACCCCGGCACGAGGAACCACATCAGGCTGATTCCCGTCAGCACACGCAGCATGGATAGCCCCAGCGCCAGCGCGATAGCCACGGACAGGCTCAGCTTAATCGCCCTGCCGGGAATTGCGCCCGCGCTGACCTCTTCAATCTGCTTTTCGAGCACACCCACGGCGGGCTCGGCCGAGATGATAAACCACCCCAACAGCATCGAAAGCGGGATGAGCAGCCAACGCGTGCTCTCTCCGGCCAGTGCCGCGCCAAGCTCCGCGCCCAGCGACGAAAACCCGACATTCACCCCCGTCAAAAACAGCACCAGCCCCACATAGGTGTACAAAAGCCCGATGAGTATCTTTTCGAGACTGCGCTTGGTGATGCGCAGCAGGCAAAGCTGAAAAACGAGGAAAATCACCACAATCGGCAGCAGCGCCACCGCCATTTCTTTCATGTAAAGCGGAATCGCCCGGATGAACGAGCGGCCGATTTCCACCGTGTCGAGGTAGCTTGCCGCGCTCAAATCCACCACTCCGCTGCCCTCGGAATAGAAAAACCCGAGTATGAGCACCGAGAGGATAGGCCCGACGGAGCACAGCGCCACAAGGCCGAAGCTGTCCGCCTCGGCGCGGTCGTCACTGCGCACCTTGGAAACGCCCAGCCCCATCGCGAGAATGAACGGCACGGTCATCGGCCCCGTGGTCACGCCGCCGGAGTCGAACGCGATGCCGAGAAACTGCTTGTCCGTGAAAGCGGCCAGCGCGAAAATGACGGCGTAGCACCCGATGAGCAGCCAACGCAGGCTCGCCCCCGTGAGTATGCGCAGCATGCACACAGCCATGAAAAGCCCCACGCCCACGCCCACGGTCGTCAAAAGCACGCTGCTTTTGATGTGCGGCACGGTCTGCGCCAGCACTTGCAAATCCGGCTCTGCCACGGTTATCGCAAAGCCCAAAAGGAAACTGACGATGAGAATGAGCGGGGTGGAGCGGGTCTTGGTGAGTGCCGCGCCGATGCGGCTGCCAATCGGCGTCATGGACTGCTCCGCGCCCAGCGAGAAAAGCCCCATCCCCACCGTGAGAAAAACCGCGCCTATCAAAAAGGTCAGCAGCAGCTCGGTCTTCATCGGCGTCACGCACAAACACAGCGCCAGCACGATGACCGCAATCGGCAGCACCGACACCGCCGCCTCTTTTATCTTTTCCGCCAGCGCCGTTTTCTCTTTTTCAATGTAAGTTCTTCTGCTGATAATACCAATCCTTCCTACTATACTATTTGATAATAGCATACCATATTTCCGCCCTTTCCGCAACTCAAGCCGAGGAATTGATACAAAAAGTTCATGCTTTCAACAAATTCAATTCACAAAGTTTACTCCGTTAATTTCCTGTTAAATGCTTGGCAATCGTTGATATGAGCGGGATTATCTGTTATACTGATTATTTGTCGGAGTGGGTTGCACTCACGGCGAAAATAACATCTCTGCGGCAGCCAGCCGCGGGAAAGGAAAGAATAATATGAAAAACACCGAAAAGACAATGGACAAAATCGTGGCCTTGTGCAAAAACCGCGGCTTCATCTTCGCCGGCAGCGAGATTTACGGCGGCCTTGCCAACACCTGGGACTACGGCCCGCTCGGCGTTGAGCTGAAAAACAACGTCAAGCGCGCATGGTGGAAGAAGTTCGTGCAGGAAAACCGCTACAACGTCGGCCTTGACGCGGCCATACTCATGAATCCGCAAACTTGGGTTGCCTCCGGCCACCTCAGCGGCTTCTCCGACCCGTTGATGGACTGCCGCGAGTGCCACGAGCGTTTCCGCGCCGACAAGCTCATCGAGGATTGGGCGGCCGAGACCGGTTTTGAGCTTTCCAAGCCCATTGACGCTTTTTCACAGGCCGAGATGAAGGACTTTGTCGAGGAGCACAACATCCCGTGCCCCACCTGCGGCAAGCATAACTTCACCGATATACGCCAGTTCAACCTCATGTTCAAGACCTTCCAGGGCGTCAC
>CAZXVA010000001.1:64454-79250 GCA_964644305.1 uncultured Oscillospiraceae bacterium | reverse complement strand
AAGGATGTACCACTTGCGGGTAACGGATTCCTTGGTTGCCATAGTAGTAGACATAGCTTTGCCTCCATATAGAATAAATGTTTTGACAATTCAGGGGCGCGCGAGTACAATGCTCGTATCGGCGCGCTTTATTTTTATACCACAAACGCAATGCGCTGTCAACAGCAATTTTAATTTTGAAATTCAAATCTCGCAAATGCTCTCAAAATCTCCTTAGTACTCGCAAATGCTCAAAACGAATTTTTGATTTTTCAATACTCACGAGGTCAAACCATGGATATCAAGCTTTTGAACGATTTCACGGGCACTGTGCGCCGCGCGGTGGACGATTACGGCATGATTGCCGAGGGGGACAAAATCGCGGTGGGCGTGTCCGGCGGGAAGGACAGCATGCTGCTGCTTGCCGCGCTTGCGCACCTGCGGCGGTATTACCCCAAGGCATTTGAGCTTCAGGCAATAACGATTGAGCTGGGCTTTGACGGCATGGACTTTGCCCCCGTGGCCGAGCTTTGCCGCGAGCTGGACGTGCCGTACACCTGTTTGAAAACCGACATCAAGGAGGTCGTTTTCGACGTGCGGCAGGAGGACAACCCCTGCTCACTCTGCGCCAAGATGCGCCGCGGCGCGCTCAACGACACGCTCAAAAGCCTCGGCCTGAACAAGCTCGCCCTCGGCCATCATTTCGATGACGCGGTGGAAACGTTTATGATGAGTCTTTTGTTCGAGGGGCGGCTGAGCTGTTTTCGCCCGGTCACATTCCTCGACCGCTCGGGCGTAACGCAGATTCGCCCGCTCATCTACGCGGGCGAAGGGCGCATAACCAACGTGGTCGACGCGCTCGGCCTGCCGATTGTGGAAAATCCCTGCCCGCAGGACAAGGCCAGCAAGCGCTATGAAATCAAAAAGCTCCTCGGCGCAATGTGCGACGACTACCCCGACATGAAGTCCAAAATCTTCGGCGCAATGCAGCGCCTCCCCCTCCCCGGCTGGGGCGTGGAGAAGTGAGGAATCAAAAATTGGATATTTGAAACAAGAAATCAAACATTTACTAATCGGAATAACCTATTATAATACAAGCGGCAACGCGCGCGTTGCCGCTTGTATTGCGTGTTAAAAAGGCTTTCCCCTCATCGCAGAAACACGCGGAGGAGGGCGGTGTACAGCTTGCTGGTATAGGGCTGGTAGCGCATGGGAAGGTCAAGCCAGGTCTTTTTGTCCACAATGGATTTATAATGCGAAAAGGCGCGGAAGCCGGCCTCGCCGTGGTAGCTGCCCATGCCGCTTTCGCCCACGCCGCCGAAGCCCATCTCGCTTGTGGCGAGGTGGATGACCACGTCGTTGACGCAGCCGCCGCCGTAGGAAAGCTCATCGGTGACGCGGCTGATATGGCGCTTGTCGCTTGAGAAAATATAGAGTGCAAGAGGCTTGGCCTTGGCGTTTTTCAGCTCGCCGACCAAGGCGTCGAAATCGTCAAAGGCGATGACAGGCAGAATCGGCCCGAAAATTTCCTCGCCCATCACGGCGTCGGAATAGCTGACGTTGTCCATCACCGTGGGGGCAATGCGCTGCTCCTCCGGGCGCGTTTGGCCGCCGTGGACAACCTTTTCCGGGTCAATCAGCCCGCAAAGGCGGTCAAAATGCTTGCTGTTGATGATTTTTCCGTAGTCTTCGTTTTCAAGCGGGGCGTCGCCGTATTGCAGCTTAATCTGCCGGATAAGCGCGGCGACGAGCTTGTCCTTGACCTCGCGCGCGCAGAGCACGTGATCCGGCGCGACGCAGGTTTGGCCGCAATTGATGAACTTGCCGAACACGATGCGCCGCGCGGCAAGCTCGACGTCCGCCGTGGCGTCGACGATGCAGGGGCTTTTGCCGCCCAGCTCCAAAACGGAGGGCGTCAAATGCTCGGCGGCGCGGCGCAGCACCTCTTTGCCGACGGCCTGACTGCCGGTGAAGAAGATGAGGTCGAATTTTTGGCTCAAAAGCGAGGCGTTTTCGCTCCTCCCGCCGGAGACAACCGCGACATACTCACGCGGGAAGGTCTCCGCGATGAGCTGCTCGACGACCTCGGAGGTGCGCGGGGAGTAGGCGCTGGGCTTGACGATGGCGGTGTTGCCCGCGGCGATGGCGTCGGTCAGAGGCTCAATCGACAGCAAAAACGGATAATTCCACGGGCTCATGATGAGCACGTTGCCATAGGGCACGGGCTTGACGAAGCTGTCCGAGGCGAACTGCGACAACGGCGTGGCCACGCGGCGGCGGCGCGCAAGGCGCTTGGTGTTTGCCAGCATGTATGAAATTTCGGACAGGGCAAGGCCGCTTTCGCACATGAAGCTTTCGTACTCGCTCTTGCCGAGATCGGCCTTGAGCGCAAGGCCGATGTCCCGCTCATGCCGCTTGACGGCGGCATACAGCTTTTCAAGCTGTTCAAGGCGAAATTCAACGGGTATGGTCGCCCCGGTATTATAAAACTCGCGCTGCGCTTTCAGCAGGGCGGAGATTTGTTCGTCGGTCATGATAAATCGCTCCTATGTTTACTGTTGCAAATAGGGTCTCCCTTGCGGGAGACCCTATTACACGTTATTTTATGCCTCGCCGCGCTCGCGCATAGCGTCTTTGCGGCTCAGGTCGATGCCCTTGGGGCCGTACACCTGCCTGAAAACCGACATCAAGGAGGTCGTTTTCGACGTGCGGCAGGAGGACAACCCCTGCTCACTCTGCGCCAAGATGCGCCGCGGCGCGCTCAACGACACGCTCAAAAGCCTCGGCCTGAACAAGCTCGCCCTCGGCCATCATTTCGATGACGCGGTGGAAACGTTTATGATGAGTCTTTTGTTCGAGGGGCGGCTGAGCTGTTTTCGCCCGGTCACATTCCTCGACCGCTCGGGCGTAACGCAGATTCGCCCGCTCATCTACGCGGGCGAAGGGCGCATAACCAACGTGGTCGACGCGCTCGGCCTGCCGATTGTGGAAAATCCCTGCCCGCAGGACAAGGCCAGCAAGCGCTATGAAATCAAAAAGCTCCTCGGCGCAATGTGCGACGACTACCCCGACATGAAGTCCAAAATCTTCGGCGCAATGCAGCGCCTCCCCCTCCCCGGCTGGGGCGTGGAGAAGTGAGGAATCAAAAATTGGATATTTGAAACAAGAAATCAAACATTTACTAATCGGAATAACCTATTATAATACAAGCGGCAACGCGCGCGTTGCCGCTTGTATTGCGTGTTAAAAAGGCTTTCCCCTCATCGCAGAAACACGCGGAGGAGGGCGGTGTACAGCTTGCTGGTATAGGGCTGGTAGCGCATGGGAAGGTCAAGCCAGGTCTTTTTGTCCACAATGGATTTATAATGCGAAAAGGCGCGGAAGCCGGCCTCGCCGTGGTAGCTGCCCATGCCGCTTTCGCCCACGCCGCCGAAGCCCATCTCGCTTGTGGCGAGGTGGATGACCACGTCGTTGACGCAGCCGCCGCCGTAGGAAAGCTCATCGGTGACGCGGCTGATATGGCGCTTGTCGCTTGAGAAAATATAGAGTGCAAGAGGCTTGGCCTTGGCGTTTTTCAGCTCGCCGACCAAGGCGTCGAAATCGTCAAAGGCGATGACAGGCAGAATCGGCCCGAAAATTTCCTCGCCCATCACGGCGTCGGAATAGCTGACGTTGTCCATCACCGTGGGGGCAATGCGCTGCTCCTCCGGGCGCGTTTGGCCGCCGTGGACAACCTTTTCCGGGTCAATCAGCCCGCAAAGGCGGTCAAAATGCTTGCTGTTGATGATTTTTCCGTAGTCTTCGTTTTCAAGCGGGGCGTCGCCGTATTGCAGCTTAATCTGCCGGATAAGCGCGGCGACGAGCTTGTCCTTGACCTCGCGCGCGCAGAGCACGTGATCCGGCGCGACGCAGGTTTGGCCGCAATTGATGAACTTGCCGAACACGATGCGCCGCGCGGCAAGCTCGACGTCCGCCGTGGCGTCGACGATGCAGGGGCTTTTGCCGCCCAGCTCCAAAACGGAGGGCGTCAAATGCTCGGCGGCGCGGCGCAGCACCTCTTTGCCGACGGCCTGACTGCCGGTGAAGAAGATGAGGTCGAATTTTTGGCTCAAAAGCGAGGCGTTTTCGCTCCTCCCGCCGGAGACAACCGCGACATACTCACGCGGGAAGGTCTCCGCGATGAGCTGCTCGACGACCTCGGAGGTGCGCGGGGAGTAGGCGCTGGGCTTGACGATGGCGGTGTTGCCCGCGGCGATGGCGTCGGTCAGAGGCTCAATCGACAGCAAAAACGGATAATTCCACGGGCTCATGATGAGCACGTTGCCATAGGGCACGGGCTTGACGAAGCTGTCCGAGGCGAACTGCGACAACGGCGTGGCCACGCGGCGGCGGCGCGCAAGGCGCTTGGTGTTTGCCAGCATGTATGAAATTTCGGACAGGGCAAGGCCGCTTTCGCACATGAAGCTTTCGTACTCGCTCTTGCCGAGATCGGCCTTGAGCGCAAGGCCGATGTCCCGCTCATGCCGCTTGACGGCGGCATACAGCTTTTCAAGCTGTTCAAGGCGAAATTCAACGGGTATGGTCGCCCCGGTATTATAAAACTCGCGCTGCGCTTTCAGCAGGGCGGAGATTTGTTCGTCGGTCATGATAAATCGCTCCTATGTTTACTGTTGCAAATAGGGTCTCCCTTGCGGGAGACCCTATTACACGTTATTTTATGCCTCGCCGCGCTCGCGCATAGCGTCTTTGCGGCTCAGGTCGATGCCCTTGGGGCCGACGTTCATGACCTTGACCCAGGTCATGTCGCCGATTTTCAGCACGTCTTCAACCTTTTCGGTGCGCTTGAACTCAAGGTCTTTAATCTTGACAAGGCCGTCCTTGCCCGGGGCAAGCTCGACCCACGCGCCGAAGTCGGAGCGGATGTTGGACACTCTGCCGTAGTAGAGCGAGCCGACCTCCGGCTCGAAGACGATGTCTTCGATGGTCTTGCGCGCGGCGCGGCAAGCCTCGATATCGGAGGAGGCGATGAAGATGTTGCCGTCGTCGTTGATGTCGATTTTGCAGCCGGTGTCGGCGGTGATCTTCTGAATGACTTTGCCGCCGGAACCGATGACCTCGCGGATCTTGTCGGGGTTGATCTTCATCTGAATCATCTTGGGGGCGGACTTGGCAAGCTCGTGGCGCGGCTCGGAAATGGCCTTGAGCATGACGGCGTCGAGAATCTGGAAGCGGGCTTCCTTGGTCATGGCAAACGCCTCTTTGACGATCTCGTGCTTGAGGCCGTCGTTCTTGAGGTCCATCTGAATGGCGGTGATGCCCTGCTTGGTGCCGGCGACCTTGAAGTCCATCTCGCCGTGGAAGTCCTCAACGCCCTGAATGTCGATGAAGGTGGTGAAGTCGTCGCCGTCCTGAATCAGGCCGCAGGAGATACCCGCGACGGGCGCTTTGATGGGCACGCCGGCGTCCATGAGCGCGAGCGTCGTGCCGCAGATGGAGCCCTGAGAGGTGGAGCCGTTGGAGGAGAGCACCTCGCTGACCACGCGGATGGCGTAAGGGAAGTCCTCGATTTCGGGGATGACGCTCTCCAGCGCCTTTTCAACGAGAGCGCCGTGGCCGTACTCGCGGCGGCCGGTGGAGCGGCTGGGGCGCGCGTCACCGGTGGAGTAGGGCGGCATGTTGTAATGGTGCATGAAGCGCTTTTCTTCTTCTTCCCAAATGGTGTCGAGCTTCTGCGCATCGCTGAGCGGTGCGAGAGTGGCGATGGAGAGCACCTGGGTCTGGCCGCGGGTGAAGAGGCCGGAGCCGTGCACCTGCGGGATGACGCCCACTTCCGCGCCGAGGGGGCGGATTTCGTTCATCTGGCGGCCGTCGACACGCTTGCCCGCGAGCAGCCACTTTTTGACGACCTTCTTTTGAATCTTATAGAGTATCTCATCCATGTACTGCATGAGGTCGGGGTGCTCATCGGAGTACTTTTCCTCCACCATGCTGACCCACTCGTTGACGCGCGCCTCGCGGACGTTTTTGTCATCGGTGTCCATGCAGTATTCCATGCCCTCGAACTCGTTGGCGACGAGCTTTTCAAAAAGCTCCTCATCGAACGCGGCATGTTCATACTCAAACTTCGGCTTGCCGACCTCGGCGACCATCTGATCAATGAGGTCGAGCACGGGCTGCAGGTGCTCATGCGCCTGGCAAATGCCCTCGTACATCACGTCGTCCGGAACCTGATCGGCCTCGGACTCGATCATGACTATCTTCTTGTGGGTGGCGGCGATGGTGGTTATCATGCGGTTGCCGTTGTGGCGCTCTTCCTGAGTGGGGTTGAAAAGGAACTTTTCCCCATCCCAGCCGAGGACGATGCCCGCGATGGGCCCGTTGAACGGGACATCGGAAATGGACACGGCGGCGGACGCGCCGATCATGGCGGTGATCTCCGGCGAGCAGTCGCGGTCAACGCTCAGCACCTCGCAGGCGATGATGACGTCGTTGCGCAGATCGGACGGGAACAGCGGGCGCATGGGGCGGTCAATCAGGCGCGAGGCCAGCACTGCGGGCAGGCTGGGCTTGCCTTCGCGGCGCATGAAGCTGCCGGGGATGCGGCCGACGGCGTAAAGCTTTTCGTTGAAGTCAACGGAGAGGGGGAAGTAATCAATGCCGTCCTTGGGGCGGGCGGAGGCGGTGCAGGTGACGAGCACGGTGGTCTCGCCGTAGCGGACGAGAACCGCGGCGTTGCACAGCTCTGCCAGCTTGCCGACTTCCATGGAGAGGGGGCGGCCCTCGAACATCATTTCATACTTTTTGTAGTTGGGGAACTGCTTTTGGGTGATTATCATGTGCTTTCTCCTTTTTGTGTTCTCTCCCCGACGCTTAGCACTTGAAAAAACGCCTTGCCGCAAAGCGCTTTTTCAAATACTAAGGAGTCGGCGGAGGGCGGGGCGGCGGCCATCGGGGCGGTCAAAAATATATGGAGACAATATTAAATTGTCTCCATACAATAAACCTTCATAGTCCTCGGTAGACCAAGCCGCGCAATTACTTGCGGATGTTGAGCTTGGCGATGATAGCGCGGTAGCGCTCGATGTCCTTCTTTGCAAGGTAGTCCAGCAGACGGCGGCGCTTGCCGACCATCTTGTACATGCCCAGACGGCTGTGGTCGTCATTGGGGTGCTTTTTCAGATGCTCGGTCAGCTCGCGGATGCGCTGGGACAGGATTGCGATCTGGACTTCGGGAGAGCCGGTGTCGCCCTCGTGGGTGGCGTTGTCGGCGATGACCTGGGTCTTGACTTCTTTGGTGATCATGGTGGTTATACCCCTTTCATGTTGATACTATACCCTGCGGCTAAGCGTTGGGCGGAAAGGCAACCGCATCGGCGGCATGACCCCAAGGCTGAGCGCGCGGGCGCATACTGGAGTATACTAACATCGCCGGGGTGAAATGTCAAGACTTTTGTGCGCATATTTGCGCACAATTTCCGCCTCACAGCTTCTCGGCAAACTCGGCAATGGCGGCAAGCCCCTTGATGAGCGTGTCGGTGTCGCTGGCGTAGCCGACGCGGAAGGATTTCGGCTGTTCAAAGCAGTCGCCCGGTGTGACGAACGCGCCCGTGTCGTGGTACATCCTGATGCAAAAATCATAAGACGGCACGTCATAATCATAATAAACAAGCGCAGTCGTGCCCGCTTCGGGCTTGGTGTAGCGGAAATGCGGGTGCTCGGCCACCCACGCGTCGAGTATGGCGAGGTTGTCGCGCACTATTTTGCGGTTGCGCGCGAGCATGGCGTCCTTGTGGCGCAGCGCAACGGCGGCCACGGCCTCGTCGAACATGCCGCAGCTGATAAGGTCATAGTCGCGGTGAGAAAGCAGCGCTTTTTTGACCTCGTCATCGTGCGTGGCGATCCAGCCCAGACGAAGCCCCGCGAGTGAGAACACCTTGGACATGCTGCTGACGGATATGCCCTTTTCATAAAGGTCGGCAATTGACTCGCTCCACTCGTCGTTCTGCGTGAGGTGGCGGTAAACCTCGTCGCAGAGGATATACGCGCCGACGGAGCGCGCGATTTCGACGATTTCGCGCAGGGCGTCATTGCTCATGAGCGCGCCGGTGGGGTTGTTGGGGTTGTTGATGCAAATCATTTTCGTCCCCGGCACGGCGAGGGCGCGCAGCTCGTCAAGGTCGACGTGGTAGCCGTTTTCCTGCTTGAGGTGCATCACGGCCAAGTCCGCGCCGATGGATTCGGGGATGGAATAAAGCTGCTGATAGGTCGGCATGATGCTGATGACGCGCTCGCCGGGGCCGATGAGCGAGCAGAACACGTGGTGGTTCGCGCCCGCCGCGCCGTGGGTCGGCACGACGTTTTCCGGCTTTATCGTCTTATAAAGCGAGGCGATGCCCTGCAAAAACTCCGGCTTGCCGAAAATGTCGCCGTAGGTGAGACGCTTGGCGGAAAACTCGCGCAAAAACGCGTCCTTGTCCTCCCCGGCCAGCTCAAAAAGCTCGTCGAGTGACACCGAGTCCACGCAGGTCTCCGCGATGTTATATCGCGCCCCTACTTCATACTCGTTCATCCATTCCTCAACCGCAAAAGGCTTGATGTACATACTATATTCTCCTTTTTAATCAAAATGGGCATCCGCCCCAAGACTTATCAAGCGATGAACGCTCGAATACCTACGTCTCAGGTCAGATGCCCTTTGTCTCCCATCCGGTGATGAGAGAAGCATATTTATTCAGCTTGCCGTCAGTATAGTCGAAAAAGCACGCTGTGTCAAGGGGCTGTCAATTCAAAAAGTCGCGCAGCTTTTTCGAGCGGCTGGGGTGGCGGAGCTTGCGGAGAGCTTTGGCCTCGATTTGGCGGATGCGCTCACGCGTGACATTGAACTCCTTGCCGACCTCTTCAAGCGTGCGGGTGCGGCCGTCGACTATGCCGAAGCGCAGCTCCAGAACCTTTTTCTCACGGGGTGCGAGAGTGTCCAGCACCTCTTCAAGCTGCTCGCGCAAGAGGGAAAACGACGCGGCCTCGCTCGGCTCGGAGGCGTCCTCGTCGGGGATGAAGTCGCCGAGGTGGGAGTCCTCCTCCTCGCCGATGGGGGTTTCGAGGGAGACGGGCTCCTGCGCGATTTTGAGGATATCGCGCACTTTTTCCACCGGCATGTCCATTTCGCGGGCGATCTCCTCGGCGCTGGGGTCGTGCCCCAGCTCCTGCAAGAGCTGGCGGGAGACGCGGATGGTCTTGTTGATGGTCTCGACCATGTGCACGGGGATGCGGATGGTGCGCGCCTGGTCGGCGATGGCGCGGGTGATGGCCTGACGAATCCACCAAGTGGCGTAGGTGGAAAACTTATACCCCTTGGTGTAGTCAAACTTCTCCACGGCCTTGATGAGGCCGAGGTTGCCCTCTTGAATGAGGTCAAGAAACAGCATGCCGCGCCCGACATAGCGCTTGGCGATGGACACGACGAGACGCAGGTTTGCCTCCGTCATGCGGTGCTTGGCGCTCTCGCTGCCCTCGGCCATCTTGATGGCGAGGTCAATTTCCTCCTCCGGCGTGAGAAGAGGAACTTTGCCTATCTCCTTGAGATACATGCGCACGGGGTCATCGGTGGCGAAGGAATCCATGAGGGCGTCGGTGTCGTTTATCTCCTCCTCGGTGACCTCTTCAATCCCGGCCAAATCCTCAACCTCCGGGACGATGTCATCAATCGGGGGCAGCGCGTCCGCCGTTGCCACGTCAATGTCGACGCCGTTGGCCTCAAGCGTTTCATAAAACTTGTCCATGGCGTCGCCTTCGAGATTCAGCTCCTCCAGCACTTCAAGCTCTTTGGCGGTGAGACTGCCTTTTTTCTTGCCGCGCTCCAAAAGCTCGGCCAAGCGCTCCTCCGCGCTCTTTGCAGGCTCGGTGCTCTCCTCTTTTTTCTTGGCGGCCTTTTTGCGGGGCTTGGGCAGCTCCAGCTCCGGCTGCTCGCTCAGCTCCGCGAGCGACGCCTGCTCCAACAGCTTATCTGCCATGCTGGCAAGCTCTTCTTCTTTGAACTTCATTTCGTCTGTCATAGCTTATCCCTCGTATCCTTTTTTGTTTTTCCTGTTGTCGTAAACGGTGCTGCGCTTTTGCGCGGCGATGGCGGCATAGTCCAGACCGGCGTTTTGCCGGGCGTGTTCGGACTTGATGCGCTGTGTATAGTCGCCGAGTGTGGCCTTTGCGTTGGAAAGGCGTTCGGGTTTTTGGATTATGCCGACGAGCAGGCTCATCTCCTCGGCGGAAAGCACGGCGGAGAGCGTTGTGGTGCTCACGCCCTGCCCGGCGCGCAATATGTCGCACAGGCGATTGAATATCCCCGCGAGCACGGGGGACGAAAACTCCTCCGCCCCCGGCAGCGGCTCGCTGATCAGCGCCGGCTCTAAGTATAAAAGCCTTATCACGCCCTCCTCCGCGACGGCGGAGGCCGGGTTATCGTATCTTATGCCCTTTTCGCTGGGTTGGCTTTGCTTTTCGGGGCGCAGCTCGCTGCGGCTTTCACTGCGGCGCGCGCTTTTGACCAGCTTTTTGCGCCGCCGCTCGACTTCGTCGGCGACGACCTCGCTGCTCACCCCCGCGAGCGCGGCCACGCGCATCGCGTAAACCTGCCGCTCGACCGAGCCGGGCAGCTTGGCCACAAGCTCCGACGCCTCTTTCAAAAACTCGACCTTTTGCTCGTCGATTTTCAAATCGTACTTCGCCGTGACCGCGCCGAGGCGGTAATCCACCTGATTCTCCGCGCCCTCCAAGAGGTTGCGGAACGCATCCGCTCCTTTGAGCTTGATGAACTCGTCCGGGTCCTTCGCGCCGGCCATTTGCAGCACCTTGACCTTCAAGTCCAGCTTCTCCAGGATGGTGATGGCGCGCTGAGACGCCTTTTTCCCGGCGTTGTCGTTGTCGTAGGCGATGATGACCTCGTTGGTGTAGCGCGAAATCATTCGCGCCTGCTCGGCCGTCAGCGATGTGCCCAGCGACGCCACCGCGCAGTCGAATCCCGCCTGATGCAGGCTCACCACGTCTATATTTCCCTCAGAGAGGATTATATATCCGCATTTTGATTTTTTAGCCAAGTTTAGGGCGAAAAGGTTACGGCTTTTGTTGAAAACAAGTGTTTCTGGGCTGTTGAGGTACTTCGGCTCGCCGTCGCCCAAAATGCGGCCGGAAAAGCCGATGACGTTGCCGCGCACGTCGATGACGGGGAACATCAGCCGGTTGCGAAAGGCGTCGTAAATGCCGCCCTTTTTCCCCTGACGCGCCAGCCCCGCGTCGAGCATTTCCCTGTCGGAATAGCCCTTTTCGCGCATGGCGTCCGTCAGCGCCGACCAGCCGTTCGGCGCAAAGCCGAGGCCGAACGCCGTCACCATCTTGCGCCCGATGCCGCGCCGGTCTATGTACTCGCGCGCCGGGTCTGAGCCGGGTGAATTGAGCTGCGCGTGGAAAAAGCGCGCCGCGTCGCGGTTTAGCTCAAGCATGCGCGCCCGTCGGCGGCTTTCGCGGTCGTTCGACTGTTCCGGCACGCTCATGCCCGCGCGCCGGGCGAGAAACTCCACCGCCTCCGGGAAGCTGAGATTTTCAATCTCCATGACGAAGTTTATCACGCCCCCGCCCTTGCCGCAGCCGAAGCAGTGATAAATCTGTTTGTCGGCACTGACGGAGAAGGAGGGCGTTTTCTCGCTGTGGAACGGGCACAGGCCGAAGAAGTTCGAGCCGGTTTTCTTCGTCAGGCGCACATATCCGGACACCACGTCCACAATGTCGTTGCGCTCGACCAGCTCATTCATGAAGTTTTCCGGAAACGCCATGCCGCTCCCTCCTTTCTCGTCAATCCCCCGGCGCGGTCACTTCACCGTCCATGCAAACGGGATGAACAGCTCGCCGTATTTTTCCATGGCGTAGCCGTCCGTCATGCCGGAGATATAGTCGCACGCGGCGCGCTCGCGCCCCTCGCGCTCGATGACGCCGCCGAAATCCTCCGGCAGCTTTTCGGGCGCGGCGACATAATAGTCATAAAGCTTTGATAATATCCCCTCGACCTTGCCTTCCTCGGCCTTGGCCACGGGGTTTTTGTAAACATCGGAATACATGAACGCGTGGAAAACGTTAAACGTCTCCTGCATTTTGTCCGACAGCCCCATCTTTCCGCCGACGGAGCTTGCGATGAGGTCGGTTATGAACGCGTTTATGCGCTCGCTGTTTCTCTCGCCGCAGTTTTCGCGGATTATCGCGGGCACGTCATCCGCCGTGAGTATCCCGGCGCGGATTGAATCGTCCAAATCGTGGTTTATGTACGCAATGCGGTCGCAAAGGCGCACGAGCGTGGCCTCCGGCGTGTCGTCGGGCGCGCCGTGGGTGTGGTTTAGTATGCCCATGCGCGTTTCATAGCACAGATTCAGCCCCCGGCCTCCGCGCTCTAATATGTCCACCACGCGCAGGCTCTGCTCATAGTGCTTGAAGCCGCCGGGGTAAATATCGTTGAGGGCGCGCTCGCCCGCGTGGCCGAACGGGGTGTGCCCCAAATCGTGCCCAAGCGCGGCGGCCTCGACAAGGTCTTCATTGAGCCTCAGCGCCCGCGCCACGGTGCGCGCAAGGCGGCTGACCTCCAGCGTGTGGGTGAGCCGCGTGCGGTAATGGTCACCCTCCGGCTGCAAAAACACCTGCGTTTTGTGCTTCAGGCGGCGGAAGGACTTTGAATGCGTGATACGGTCAACGTCCCGCTGGAAGCAGGTGCGTATCTCGCACTCGTCCTCCGGCGTCAGCCGCCCGCGGGAATTTTCCGCCAGCATGCCGTATGGGCCGATTATATAGTGCTCCAGTCGTTCTCTTTCCTCGCGCGGGCAAAGCATCGCCGACCCTCCCCAAATAAACGCCGCGCACAAACATGCGCCGCATAAGAGTTCGTTCTACTACTCTTATACGACGCAAAATAATATTTCCCTCTAAAAATTTTTCGGTTTTTCAAAAACCGCCTATTTAATCGGCACGGCGCGCAGTGCCGTGCCCGTCACGCGCACGCTGACACTCCCGGCGGTCACGTCGAAAATGCGCGCGGAAAACTCCTCCGTCAGCTCCTGCGGCACCATGGCCTTGAGCGTCACGGCCGCGCCGTACTCCGCCTCGCCCGGTATGCCGCCCGCCGCGGCGATTTCGAGCTTCAAGCGTTCACACTGGGCGTAAGAGCAGTCAAGCTCGGTCTCCGCCCATTGGCGCACGAGGGATATCCCCGCCGCGTCGAGCGCGTCCTTGGCGCACTTGGTGTACGCGCGGAAAAGCCCGCCCGCGCCGAGCAGCACCCCGCCGAAATATCGCGTCACCACGCACACCACGCTGTCCACGCCCTCGCGGCGGAAAACCTCCAGCATCGGTATGCCCGCCGTGCCCTGCGGCTCACCGTCGTCGCTGTAACGCTCCGCGCCGCCGCGTATGATATAGCACCAGCAGTTATGGCGCGCGTCGTAATACTCCTTTTTCATCTCGGCGATGAATTCGCGCGCCTCGTCCTCGCTCTCCACGCGGCGCACATGCCCCAAAAAGCGCGAGCGCTTTTCCACGTATTCGCTCTCGCCCGCGCCGGTGGGAATGCGGTATTCACTCATCCTCCCACTCCTCCTTGGGCTCTTTATAGCCGGGGATGAACTCCTTCACCCGGCCGATAATCTCCGGCGTGAGCACGGCCTCGGCCTCGATGCCGCCGTCGGTGTATTCCAGCGTCACGGACGCGCCCTCGCGCTTGAGCATGTCCACCACGCCCGCGTTTGAATAGGGTATCACCAGCCTCACGCGGCGCTTTGCCGCGCCGAGCATGTATAATAGCTTGGCCGTCAGCGCCGCCGCGCCCTCGCCGCTTTTCGCGGAAAGGCACACCACGTCCTCCCCGTGCGGCAGAATGCCGAAGTACGCGTCGCACTTGTTATACACTCTCACGCAGGGCGTCGCCTCCGCGCCGAGCTCGCGTATAAGCTCGTCGACCACGCGCGCCTGCTCCTCCCATTCGGGGTTTGAAATGTCGATGACGTGCAGCAGCACGTCGGCGTATTGCAGCTCCTCCAGCGTGGCCTTGAACGCCTCGATGAGGTGCGTGGGCAGCTTGCGGATGAAGCCGACGGTGTCGGAGAGCAGCACCTCCGTCGTCTCGTCGAGACGCAGGCGGCGGGTGGTGGTGTCAAGCGTGTCGAAAAGGCGGTCATTGGCCGGGATGCTCTCCCCCGTCAGGCAGTTTAAGAGCGTGGACTTTCCCGCATTGGTGTACCCCACGAGGGCAACGACCGGCATGGCGTTTTTCTCGCGGCGGCGGCGCTGGGTCGAGCGCACTTTGCGCACGGCGGCCAGCTCCTCCTCCAGCTTTTGAATCTTGCGGCGGATGTGGCGGCGGTCGGTTTCAAGCTGGGTCTCGCCCGGGCCGCGTGTGCCGATGGGCGACGCGCCGCCGGACGCGGTTTGGCGCACGAGGTGCGTCCACATGCCGGTCAGGCGCGGCAAAAGGTATTTATACTGCGCCAGCTCCACCTGAAGCTGACCCTCGCGCGTCTGGGCGCGCTGGGCAAAAATGTCGAGAATAAGCCCGGAGCGGTCAAGCACCTTCACGCCCAGCTCCTCCCCCAGCACGCGCATTTGCGACGGGGTCAGCTCATTGTCGAACACCGCGAGATCGCAGTCGTTCATCTCGATTATCTCTTTGAGCTCCCGCACCTTGCCGTCGCCGATGAAGCTCCTCGGTTCGGGCGTGGGGCGGTTTTGAATCAGCATGGCCACGGTCTCGCCCCCGGCGGTTTCCACCAGCGCGGCAAGCTCCGCCATGGACAC
>CAZXVA010000001.1:0-64354 GCA_964644305.1 uncultured Oscillospiraceae bacterium | reverse complement strand
CACGGCGCGTTCTTTTTTTATCTCGGTTGATTGCATATCTCTTCGTCCTTCTGTCGGGCTTTTTCACACATTATATAACATCTTTCCCGCTTTGAAAAGCTTAAAGTTCAGCCCTCGGCGCACTTGGGGATGGATATGGTGAGTATGACGGCGTCGTCCCGCTCCTCGCGGTGCACATCCGCCGCGATTCCGCCGGAGCGCATGAGGTCGATTTTCCGCGTGAGTGAGGTCAAAAACGCGCTCACGTCGCGCGCCGTGCCGCGCGCTTTCTCCGTCGCGTCGGCGTTTTCCTCCCTGTCGCGCCGCGCGATGAGCGCGTCGATATATTCCTCCGCCGCCGCGACGTTCAGGCTCTTTTCCGTTATGTATGCCAGCGCCTCGCGCTGAAGCTGCGCCGTCGGCAGGCGCAAAAGGGCGCGGCCGTGCCGCTCGGTGAGGCCGCCGTCGCGCAGGGCAAGGAGTATGTCCTCCGGCAGACGCAGCAGACGCAGCTTGTTGGCCACGGCGGATTGCGACTTGCCTATGCGCCGCGCGGCCTCCTCCTGGCTCATGCCGAACATGCTTATAAGCCGGCTTATCCCGTGTGCCTCCTCCACGAAGTCCAAATCCCGCCGCTGCAGGTTTTCCACGAGCGAAATAAGCCCTGCGTGCTCCATGTCGGCCTCGATGAGCATGCACGGCACCTCTCTCAGCCCCGCCAGCTTTGCCGCGCGCAGCCGCCTCTCCCCCGCCACAAGCTCATATCGCCCCGCGCGGTGGCGCACGGTGAGCGGGTTTAGTATGCCGTAGGCGCGTATGCTCTCGCTCAGCTCCCGCAGTGATTCTTCGTCGAACACCCGCCGCGCCTGCACCGGGCAGGGCGCGATGTCCTCCGCGTTGAGATAGATTATGCTGCCCCGCTTGGCGACGGGGCGTGTGCGCAGTGTCTGCATTGTGCAATTTCCTCCTGTGTTTGGCCAAACGAAAGCCGAACGCCCCCGCTTGCCCGTCTTTTGCTGCAAGCATTCTACCCCATTCTCCGTGCAAATTTGCGCGAATACGCACGGGAAATACCAATCTCCGCCGGATATGCCAATCCCCCGGACGCCACCGTCCGGGGGATGCGGGTATGTTCTTATTATAGTCCGTCAGCTGACAAATATCGCCGTCGGTCCGTCTGCGCCGCCTATTATGCCGACAGAGGCTTTTGCTGAAGCTTTTACTTCATGCGTCGGCATGGTTCTCAGCTCTTGCAGGGCGTTTTCGGCGTCTTCGGGGTCAGCCTCGGCAAGGCTCATCGGCTCAAGCTCCGTGTTATCGGCAAGCCATTTCATCGTCCGCTCGGCGTCCATGGTGAGGGAGATGGAGAAGCAGGGATAAATGGGATATCTATATCCGTCATAGCCGGTCTCCCAAGTATGCTTCTTGAGTGTCATGTAAAAGCTTAAGTTCGACACGGTGTCGTAATACCGCTCGTCGTTTATCAGCCAGCGCGAGCCGAGGGAGCTGTCGCGTGAGTCGAGCTTGATGCACTCATAAAGCTCGGCAGCCTGTTCCGGCGTCAAATCCACGCTTATGTTCTCGTATTCGTATTTTTCATCGTCCGGCGACAGGTGCAGCACATAGCCGTCCAAGCTCGCCATGTCCACGATGCGCTCGTTCACGTCGTAATATTCCCCGTCAAAGCCGATGTAATAATCCTTCGCCTCCTGCGTGGACAAGAGCGCATCCGCCGCGCGGAGGTTGGAATCGGCAGTCAGCTTCTCGGCCGCGTCATAAGAAATCCTGTACGCGCGGCTGACGGTGCTGCCGTCCGCGAGGGTGTAAACCATGTCTAAATACCGGCGGGTGTCGGCGGCCTCGTTTATCTCTTTGTCGGCAATTATATCCTCGTGCAGCTTCGTAATCGCCTCGAGGTTTTCCGCCTGCTCAAACTTCACATTTGTGCCGGAGAGGGCAATTTCCGCGCTCGCCACGTCCTCGGCTGCGGGGACATAGCTTTCATACCCCACCGCGTCAAACTCCGCCGCAAGCGCAAGCGCCGCCAAAATCGCGCACGACACCACAAGCCCCCGGCAATTGACAGAAAACACCTTCAGCGTCTTCTGCATGAGCATTTCGGCGGCGTAATACCCAATCGCCGCGCCGAAGAGCATGAGCAGGACGATGACAAGCGCAGTTGTGAGGCCGGGCTTGACGTCGGTCAGCACATTGTGGAACACCACCAGAGCGAAAAGAATTGCCGTGCCGAAGGTCATGCAGTATTTGAACACCGGCATCAGCACCGGCACGGCCACCACGTCGCCCGCGCGCTCCATGTCGCGCCGGCGATAGATCAGCACGGCGAGCACACACAGCGCCAGCCCAATCGCGCAGTAGATGCCGAGCACATCAAGGCCGACAGGCTCGAATTCGCCGGTGTAGCTGCTCTCGCCCATGTCGTCATACACCGTCACGCGGCGGATATTGAGCTTTGAATACAAAACATAGACAAGCGGCGAGAGCCAATAGGCAAAGTCCGAATTTCCGTTATAAATGAAGTTGCTCGCCATGCCGTAGATGAGATCCGCCAGCAGCTCGCCCACGGCAGAGATGACCACGAACGCCACGCACCCCAGCACCGCGTACACCGCCGGGAGCACCACGATGTTGCCCGTCAGCACCGCGCAAAAGCTCGCAAACGAATAAAACGCCGCGGCACCGAGCACCATGAAGCCCAAAAGCGTCCAAATGCTCGGCGTCAAAAGATAGCCCGTCTGCGCTGTTTTGACCCACACGGCCACAACGCATATCACGTTGGAGGCAACAAGCACGCCCAGCCCCGTGAGGTAGGCCGTTATGTACGCCGTTTCGCGGCGAATAGGCAGGGCGTTTATCATGCCGCAGGAACGGCTTGTGTACATGTACGAAAACACCGCCATCGCCGCAACGGCACACGCAAAAGCGTTTATCTGCACAGCGTTTATGCCCAATCTCATCACGGAGTAGTTATAATCAATAGTATAGGCAAAAACGTCGCTTATGCCCTTTGCGGGCTTGGAAATATCCCCCGCCGTGCAGGCAAGCATTACCGCAAAATACGCCGCCCACAGCACCCACGTGCGCTTTAATATGTTGCGGCTCAAGCCCCAATTAAAGAATGATGTCTTTTGCTTCACTGTCTGCACCTCCCAGCTCATAAATGAAAATCTCCTCCAGAGTAAGCGGCAAAAAGTCCATGAAAAGCGGCTCGGCCGTGGCCAGCACGTTCGTCAGCTCCTCGGCCTGTCCGCGCAAAATGAGCTGCCGAAGCCGCCCCGTGGCAGAGGCATGCAAAACCTCAAGCCCCTCGGGGAGCTTGCCGCCGTCCGGCAGGGCGAGCTGAACCTTGACGATGTTGTCCTGCAAATCGCTGAGTGACCGCTCGGTCATCATGCGCCCGTGGTTGACAATGCCGACGTGGTCGCACACATCCTCCAGCTCGCGCAGGTTGTGCGAGGACACCACGACGGTCGTGCCGTTTTCGGCCACCTCGCTCATCAGCAGCCCCCACACCTGGCGGCGCATCACGGGGTCAAGCCCGTCAACCGGCTCGTCGAGGATGACCACGTCCGGGCACTGCGCGAGAGCAAGCCAAAACGCCGCCTGCTTCTGCATGCCCTTGCTCAATTTGCGCACGGGGCGCTTTTCGTCAATGTCGAACGCGCCGCGCAGCTTTTCGTACCGCTCCATGGAAAAGCGCGGGTACATACTGCGATAGAACTCGCGCATGTCCGCCACTGTGGACTGCGTGAAATAGAAAATCTCGTCCGGGATATAGGCGATGCTCGCCTTGACGGCGGGGTTTTCAAACACGGGCGCGCCGTCAATCAGCACCTCGCCGCTGTCCTGCCTGTATATGCCCGCAATGTGGCGGATCACTGTGGATTTGCCCGCGCCGTTCGGCCCGACAAGGCCGTAAACCGCCCCCGCGGGCACGTTTATGTTCAGCCCGTCAAGCGCGCGAAAGCCGTCAAAGCTCTTGACAAGCTCCTTCACCTCTATTTTCATTTCTTTCCGCCTCCTCGTATGGTCTTGATGAGTTCGTCCTCCGTAACGCCGAGTGCGCGCAGCTCGTCCGCGAGTCGGCGCATTTCGGCCTTCAGCTCGCCCTTGCGCCGTTTCACGGCGTCATCGCTGGGGCTGACGAAGCTGCCCTTGCCGGGCACAGAGGCAATGTACCCCTCGCTTTCAAGCTCGCGATAGGCGCGCTGTATCGTGTTCGGGTTAATCGCCAGGGACGCGGCAAGCTCGCGCACGGAGGGCATTTTGTACCCCACCGGCAGCGCGTCGGAGAGAATAAGGTCGCGAAAACCGTCCTTGACCTGTTCGTATATGGGTCGTACGTCGCGGTAATTGATGCTTATCAAATTATCGCCTCCATTTTCGTGTGCACTGTGTTAACGCGTTTAGTACGGTTTGAGTATACCCCATCTCCCGCCCGTTGTCAAGAAAAACATAGCGGCGGATAAAAACAAGCTCTCGGTTTTGCCAAGAGCTTGTTCTTATCACATATTATTCTTCATCCTCCGGGGCATCGGTGATGCCGTCGGCGGGGTTGGGGGCGGTTTCGGAGGGGAGGGCGTTTTGCTCCTCGGCGTAGCCGTCGGTCATGGAGATGTGGCGGGCGGGACGCTCGATGGTGTCGTCATTGCGCACCTCGCGAATCTTTTTGGCCGAAATGGGCATGAATTCGCCGTGTTCAAAGTAATAATTGAACTCCTCGGCCTCCATGGTCTCGTGCTCCAAGAGGTACTCGGCAATGGCACGAAGCTGGTCGGCATGCTCGCTCAAAAGCTTTTCGCACATTTCAGCGGCGGTGTCGAAAATCTTTTTGACCTCCTCGTCGATGACGGCGGCGGTCTCCTCGGAATAGCTCTTGGTCTGGCCGAAGTCGCGGCCGATGAAGATGCTGTGGCCGGAGGTGTCATACGAAATGGGACCGAGACGCTCGCTCATGCCGTATTTCATGACCATGTCGCGCGCGATGGAGCTGGCCTGCTGAATGTCGCCGGAGGCGCCGGTGGAGATATCGTCCAAAAACAGCTTCTCCGCGATGCGTCCGCCGAGCGCCATGACGATGTTTTCAAACATCTCCTCGCGGGATTTGAAGTTTTCCAAATCCTCCTGCGGGCGGAAGAGCGTGAAGCCGCCCGCCGCGCCGCGCGGGATGATGGTGATATAGTGCACGGGGTCGACATGCGTGAGGAACTTGCCGGCCACGGCGTGGCCGGACTCGTGGTACGCCGTGAGGCGGCGCGCCTTGTCGCTCATCTTGCGGCTCTTTTTCTCCGGGCCCATCTGAACCTTCAAAACGGCCTCGTCCACGTCCTCCATGGTGATGAAGCGGTGCTTGCGCCGCACGGCGAGCAGCGCCGCCTCATTCATGAGGTTTTCAAGGTCAGCCCCGGCAAAGCCCGGCGTGCCCTTGGCGATGGAGTTGAGGTCAACATCGTCGGCAAGCTGCTTGTCGCGGGAGTGTATCTTCAAAATGGCCTCGCGCCCGCGGATGTCGGGCAGGCCGACATAGACCTGACGGTCGAAGCGGCCGGGGCGGAGAAGTGCGTTGTCCAAAATGTCGGCGCGGTTGGTGGCGGCCATGACGATGACGCCCTCGTTGCTGCCGAAGCCGTCCATTTCCACAAGGAGTTGGTTGAGTGTCTGCTCGCGCTCATCGTGCCCGCCGCCGAGGCCGCTGCCTCTCTGACGGCCGACGGCGTCGATTTCATCGATGAATATGATGGCCGGGGCGGCCTTTTTGGCCTGATCGAAAAGGTCTCTGACGCGCCCGGCACCCACACCCACATAAAGCTCGACAAAGTCAGAGCCGGAGATGGACAGAAACTGTACGTTCGCCTCGCCGGCGACGGCCTTGGCGAGCAGGGTCTTGCCCGTGCCCGGAGGGCCGACGAGCAGCACGCCCTTGGGAATGCGCGCGCCCATGGCGGTGTACGCCTTGGGGTCTTTGAGAAAATCAACGATTTCGGCCAGCTCTTCCTTTTCTTCGTCGCACCCGGCGACATCGGCAAAGGTTTTCTTGGCCTTTTCCTCGCTGCCGAGCTTGGTGCGCGCCTTGCTGAATTTGCCGACGCCGCCCTGCATTCCGCCGGCCTTGTTCATCATCACATACCACAGCACCATCGCGCCGCCCATGATGATAAGGTACGGCAGGAAGCTCGCCCACCAGGGGATCTCCGCGCCCTTGCCATAATCGTATTCCTCGATTATCCCGTTGGCCTTTTGATCCATGATGAGGTCATTGAGGTCTTCATAGAACACCGAGAAGCTGTAAAGCTCATAGGTCAGCTCCTCCGTGGGCTTGACGGGGTCGCCGGTGCGAACCTTGAGATAAAGCGTGGTGCCCTTGGTTTTGAACGACTGCACCTGCTCTTCATTGAAAAGCTCGACCAGCTCGCTGTAGCTTTCAACCTGCTCGGCGTCGCTGTCCTGGGTCATGGTGAATATGACAGCCACGACGATGATCAAAAGCAGCGCATAAAACCCCAAGTCTCTTGTCTTGTTGCGGTTGGGTTTCAAAAAACGGTCACATCCTTAAAAAAAGGTCTATCTGAATCTCTCAAAAAAGCGATATCAAATACAAATTCAAAGCCCCGCGTAAACCTCCGGCTTCAAAACGCCGATGTAGGGCAGGTTGCGGTAGCGTTCGTTATAATCCAGCCCGTAGCCGACCACGAACGCGTCCGGCACTTCAAAGCAGGAATAGTCGGCATAAATGTCGGCCTTGCGGCGCGCGGGCTTATCCAGCAGCGTCACGATTTTTATGCTGGCGGGCTTTCTCACTTCGAGATAGCGCTTGAGATAATTGAGCGTGACGCCGGAATCGAGAATATCCTCGACAAGGATGAGGTGCTTTCCGGCAATGTCCTCGTTGAGGTCTTTGTTGATCTTGACAGCGCCGGTGGACGTCGTCCCCTGATAAGAGGAAACGGCCATAAAGTCCATCGAGCAGTTGATGGTGACGTGGCGCATGAGGTCGGCCATGAAGATGAAGCAGCCCTTCAAAACGCCCACGAAAATCGGCTCTTCCCCCTCATAATCGGCGGAAATCTGCGCTCCTATTTTCTGAACGTTCTTTTCAATTTCAATCTGCGATATGAGGACGCGCTCAATGTCCTTTTCCATCGGTTCCATCGGTCTTTTCTCCTAAAACTATATTTTTTCAAATTCCACGCAGAGTATACGGTCGCCCGGCTCTGCGGCAAAACGCGCGTCCGCGCCTATTTTGTCAACGAGCGCAACGCCGCGCCCGTCGCGTATGATGAGCGCGGCGGCGCGCTCATTCACGCTTATGTGCTTTTCGGCAAAAAGGCTTTTGAGGGTCTTGGTGCAGCCGCGCCCGACGGGCGCGAGCTTATCTCCGGGCTGACGCCCTGTGCAAAAAAGGCTCCCGTATATACTCTCACATTTGAGCCGATAAGTCTTGAACAAGCCGTTAATTTCTCCGTTTTCCACGGCGAAATACGTCCTCACGCGCACACCCGCCTCCGGCACGTCAAGCGTTTGACCGGGGATGAGCTCGCGCGGGATTATCTCGCGCGGCGCGGTTTCGACCTCACGAAAATAAAGCCGCCCGCACTCGCGCCGCACTCTCCCGCCGGGGAGATCGGCATAGGCAAGCTCACGCCCGCCGCGAAGTGCCAGCACCGCGTCGACATGCGCGCTTGAAAGGCTTTTCGGCCAAAGCGCGCGCACAACGCGCGAGGCCACAGCCTCGTGCAGCGCCTCAAAATCCTTCAGCCCCACGCTGACCCCGTCAAAGCTTTTTTGCAAAAAGCTTTGAACGACCGAGTCAAAATAATCCTCATCACGGCGCAAAAGCTCGGCTGTGCGCGCGCAGGAATCGGCCAGCGCCGGGTTAATCGCGCGCAGGTGCGGCATGACGGCGTGGCGGATGAGGTTGCGGGAATAATCGTCGGTGGCGTTCGTGCTGTCCTCGACGTGGTCAAGGCCGTTCTCGTCGAGATATTGCTCAATCTCCGCGCGCGTGATGCCCAAAAGCGGGCGCACATAGCGCCCACGGCGCGCGGGAATGCCGCAAAGACCCTTTGCCCCCGTGCCTCGCGCGAGATTGAATATCATGGTTTCGGCATTGTCGTCGGCGCTGTGCGCCGTGGCAATGATGTCGCAGTCAAGTGTATTCGCCGCGCGCTCGAAAAAGTCATAGCGCGCCTGACGCGCGGCCTCCTCGATGCCGAGGCGGTTTTCGCGCGCATAGCGCGGCACATCGCCGCGCTCTGTGACAAGCTCAACGCCGAGCCTTTCGCACAGCGCGGCGACAAAGTCCGCGTCGCGCGCGCTCTCTTCTCCGCGTATGCCGTGGTCATAATGCGCCGCGCACACGCGGATATCGCGCCCCTTGGCATAAGCGAGCAGGGCATGGAGCATGCACACGGAGTCCGCGCCGCCGGAAACGGCGCACAAAACGCTCTTTGTCCCGGCGGGGAGGGTGATGCGGGCAAGAATGTCAGTCATCTCGTCTGCTCACCGAGCCGAAGGACGTATACTCCGGCAGCCACGCCAGCTCCACCGTGCCCGTCTCGCCCTTGCGGTTTTTCAGCACTATCGCCTCGGCGAGATTGGGGTTTTCGCATTCTTTGTTATAATATCCGTCGCGGTAAAGGCCGATGACGACGTCTGCGTCCTGCTCGATTGAGCCGGATTCACGCAGGTCGGAGAGTATCGGGCGCTTGTCCTGACGCGATTCGTTGGCGCGGGACAGCTGCGACAGGCACACCACGGGGACATTCAGCTCCTTGGCCATGATTTTCATCATTCGGCTGATGTCACTGACGGCCTGAGTGCGGCTTTCGTTCGACCAGGTGTGGCCGCTGCCGGCCGACTGCATGAGCTGCAAATAGTCAATCACCACGAGGTCAAGCCCCTCGACGCGGCGGCACTGCGCGTTCATGTCCGACACGGTGAGAGTGGGGTTGTCATCGATTCTGATGTCGGTGGCGCTGAGCGCCTGCGCGGCGTCCGCAATGGCGCGCCACTGCTGCTCGGTGAGCTGGCCGGTCAAAAGCCCCTGCCCCGGCACGAGCGCCGCGCGGGACAAAAGGCGCGAAACAAGCTGCTCGCGCGACATTTCAAGCGAGAATATCGCCACGGTTTTGTGCAGCGTCATCGCCGCGTGAAGCGCGATGTTGAGCGCGATGCTGGTTTTGCCCATGCCGGGTCGCGCCGCGATGAGGACAAGCTCGGACTTATTAAGGCCGAGTATCGTCCTGTCAAGGTCGGGCAAACCGGTGCTCAAGCCCGGAATCTTGCTGCCGGAGGCCGCGGTTTCGCTGAGCGTGTCGAAAACATTCTGCACCACGGCGGAGATGGGCATCAGCCCGCCGACGTTGCGTCCCTGACGCAGGGCGTAAATCTTCCGCTCGGCCGCCTCCAAAAGCGCCTCGGCCTCGCCGGAGCCGTCATACACCATGGTGTTTATCTCGTCCGCCGTCTCGCCGAGGCGGCGCAGGAGCGCGCGATCGCGCACGATGGCGGCGTACTCCATGACGTTGGCGGCCGTGGGCGTGATGCGCATGACCTCGGCCATGTACGCGTCGCACTCATCGGTGTAAACCCCGCGCACGCGCATTTGGTCGAGCACCGTGACCGGGTCGATGGTATGCCCGTAGGCAAACATCGCGGCCATGGTGTCAAAAATGTCGCGGTTGAGCTTGATATAAAATTCCTCGCCGCGGAGGCGTTCGAGCACATCGGGTATGCACCGCGGGTCAATGAGCATCGAGCCGACAACGGCCTGCTCCGCCGAGGCGGAATGCGGCACGCGGCGGCCTAAAAGTTCATCCATGGAAGCGTCTCCTCTTCGCCGCTTATTATCCCTCTACAACAAGCACGTTTATCGCGCCGCTTATCTCATAGCCGAGCTTGGCCTTGACGGTGAAGCTGCCGTAAGACTTGATGGGCTCGGCCTGAACTATCTTGTTTTTTTCCACGTCCATGCCGAACTGCTCGCGCAGGGCGTCGGAGATTTCCTGCGAAGTGACCGCGCCAAAGAGCTTGCCGTTTGCCCCGGCCTTGGCGCGAATCGTCACCTGCACGCCGGAAAGCTGCTTGGCATATTCCTCGGCCTGTGCCTTTTCCTTGGCAATCTGCGCGGCCTTGGCCTTTTCCTTGAGCTTGAAGGCGTTGAGATTATCGGGCGTGGCCTCGGTGGCGAGGTTGCGCGGGAAGAGATAGTTTCTCGCGTAGCCGGTGGAAACCTCTTTCAGCTCGCCCTTCTTGCCCTGACCCTTCACGTCTGCATTGAATATGACCTTCATTTATATCTCTCCTTTTTTGAGTAGTCCGTGTTATTCCGTCAGCCGAAATATTCGTCTATCGCGGCATACACCGCGCTGACGGCCTCCTGCGCCGTTTTGTCCTTGAACTGCGCCGCGGCCGCGCTGCGGTTGCCGCCGCCGCCCAGCTTTTCCATGATGAGTTGGACATTAAGCTCGCCGATGCTGCGCGCCGAGGCAAACGACCCGCCGCCCCCGTCGGGCGAGACGACGATGGACGCGTTCACGCCGGAGATGTTCAACAGCTCGTCGGCCGCCTGCGCGGCGACGATACGGTTTTGCGCCTCATCGGGCACCGCAATCGCGATGCCGCGGTAAAGCTCCGCGCTCTGCATGATTTTATAACGGGCGATGGTGTCCTCCATGCCGGTTTGCAGGAGCTTTTTGACCTCGGTGGTGTCCGCCCCGGCGCGGCGCAGGAACGCCGCCGCGTCAAAGGTTCGGTCGCCCGTGCGGATGGTGAAGCTCTTGGTGTCGAGCACGATGCCGGAGAGCATCGCGTCGGCCTCGCATTTGAGTATATCGCCCTGCTCGATGAGCTCTTGCAGAATCTCCGCCAAAAGCTCACAGGCCGAGGACGCGTAAGGCTCGACAAAGCCCAGTGCCGCGTTTTGAATATACGTGGCGGCCACGCGGTGATGGTCAATGACGGCCACGCGGCTGCATGCGGACAAAAGCTCGGCGTTTTCAACCTGTTCGGGGCGGTTGGTGTCGACGATGACCAAAAGTGTGCGGCTGTCGGCGCGCAAAAGCGCCTCGGCGGGGCTGACAAACGCGTCTTTATACTCGCTTTCGGCCTTGAGCATGTCAATGAGCGCGTGGGCGGCGTTTTTGTTCGCGTCCACGACGATTTGCGCCTTGACCCCGCAGCTTCGCGCCAGACAGCACACGCCCACCGCCGCGCCCACGGCGTCAAGGTCGGCAAAGCGATGCCCCATCACCAGCACGCGCCCGGAGTCGCGCATAAGCTCGGCGAGGGTGTTGGCCATGACGCGGGATTTGACCTTCGTGCGCTTTTCCACCTCGAAGCCGCGCCCGCCGAAAAATTCAAAGCTCAGGCGGTCTTTGATGACGGTCTGGTCGCCGCCGCGCGAGATGGCAAGCTCAATGCCGATGTCGGCAAATTGCAGTGCCTCGCTCAAATTCTCCCCGTCCGCGCCGAAGCCGATGCTCACCGAGGCGTTGATGCCGTTCGGGCTTTCCACCTGATGCATTTCCTCGGTTATCTTGAACTTGTCGAGCTTCATGTGCTCAATGTCCTGCTTTTCAAACATGACGAGATAGCGGTCGCGGTCATAGCGGCGCAGAATGCCGCTGTATTCATCGCACCACTGGCGGAGTTTATCCTCAACGGCGTCGCGAATGTCGTTTCTGACGCGGTCGGGCTGGTTTTTGAAAAGCTCGTCGAGGTTGTCGATGACGACCACGCCGGCCACGGGGCGGGTGTTGTCGAATTTTATGCGGATGTCGTCATATTCGGTCACGTCCACCCAATATGTTATACCCATGAGGGAGCTTGCGCTTGCGTTTTCGGAGTCGGAGTGGATGATGTTGCCGTGCAGGCGGTATTTCCGCTCGCCCACGGTGAGCAGCGCGGGGTACTGCGTTTTCCCCTCCAGCAGCCACTTGCCCGTGAACTCCGGCACCATGTCCGCAATGCGCGCGTCCAGTCGCGCGCCGGTCGCGCCGCACATGGCGAAAAACATCTCGTTGCCCCAAATGATGCGCGAATCGTCCACGCGGAACACCGCGATCGGCAGCGGGAAATTCATCAGGGTGCTGTTCTTGGCGTTTTCCGTGTCGTAGGTGATGGATTCAATATACGCGGCGAGCTGCTTTTCCCGGCGGCGTCGGGCAAAAAGCCCGTATATCAGCAGCAGCAGGATAACCCCCGCCTCTGCCGCGGCCAGCTCGTACATCTTGAAAAACAGCGCGGCCGCCGCAAAAAGCACAAGGAAGATCAGATACAGCCTTGCCCCCGGCTCTGCCAGCCGTTTGAGATTTTTGTTCACACCTGCACCTCCCGGTAATCGGAACGGTAGTATTTTTGCTCGGCGGGGCGTAAGCTCTCGCCCCGGTTCACAAGCGATTTCAAGCGATTCTATCAGTATTATAACATTATACCAAAAGTGGCCGATGTTTACAACAAATAATTTCATTTCCCGGTAGGATAATAATTAAAAACGACGCAATTTTCGGGAGGGTCGAGATGAAGGCAGTGATTATGGCAGGCGGCGAGGGGACGCGGCTGCGCGCCGTGACCGGCGGCGCGCCGAAGCCGCTCGTGCCGCTTTTGGGGCGCACAATGCTCGAACACGTGATACTCCTGTTGAAAAAACACGGCTTTGACGAGGTGTGCGTGACTCTGCGCTATCGCGCCGAAGATATAATCCGCCGTCTCCCCGACGCGGGCGAGCTCGGCGTTTCAATCCGATACCGCGTTGAGCCTCAGCCCCTCGGCACGGCGGGCGGGGTGAAAAACTGCGAGGATTTTTACGGCGATGAGGACTTTCTCGTGATGAGCGCGGACGCGGCGTGTGATTTTGACCTCGCCGCGCTCATGCGCGCGCACCGCGAGCGCGCGGCAAGCGCCACCCTCGCCCTGCACCGCGCGCCCGACCCGCTTGCTTACGGCCTCGTGGTGACAGACGGCGACGGGCGCATACGCGGCTTTGTGGAAAAGCCCACATGGGAGCGCGTGGTGACAAACCTCGTCAGCACGGGGATTTACGTCATCTCCCCGCGCGCAATGGCGCAAGTGCCGCGCGGCGCGGCCTTTGACTTTGCGCGCGACCTGTTCCCTCTCCTGCTTGCGCGGGGCGAGGCGCTGTACGGCGTCGAGCCGCGCGGCTACTGGCGCGACATCGGCTGCCCCGCAAGCTATTACCGCGCCTGTCTCGACGCGCTGGAGGGTCGCCTTGACCTCACACCCGGCGCGGCGTTTGCCGCCGCGCCGACACCGACGCGGGGTGGGACTCTGTCCGCCGAGCCGCCCGGCGGCGGCACGGCGGACGACTGCGGCGGGCTGATTTGCCCCTGCCGTGACCGCGCCGCGCTCATGCGCGCGCTGTCCGAGGCCATGGTGGAATACGGCGCGGATTATTCCGACGGGCTCACCCTCGCGCGCAGAGGATACCGCCTGCACATCGCGCCCCGGCGCGACGCATCTGCATTGCGCGTTGACGTGGCCTCGCCCGATGCCGAGCTTGCCCGCGCCGTCGCCCTCTCCGCCGCCGAGCTTATCGCCGCGCTGGATAATTGAACCGCGTCCCGTCATGCGGCCGGCACTGTCAGCCGCATGAACATTTTCCCGCTCCATGCCGCCGTTTCGACGCGTTTCGCTGGATTTGCGCAATATAATCGAGCAAAAAGGAGGCGCAAAATGACCGGCTTTGGCAATACATATCAAGTTGACACGCCGCCGCGCCGACGGCGCGAATGGCGCGGAGTGCGCGACACGCTGTGCGATTATGCGTGGTGGCTCGTTGCGCAAAAGGACATGCTCGCCCTTTTCCTGCGTTCACCGGGGCGCGCGGCCGCGGCGCTGAATAAGCTCGGCCTGACGCGGGCGTTTCTCTCTCTGCCCGCCGACGTCGACCGTCGGCTTGCGGGCAAGCGCGGCGTTCAGCTGCGCGCGGGGCACGTCCTTTGCGACGCCCTCATCAAGCACAGCCTGCGCACCCTTGCCGCGCTCATGGCCGCCGATGCCGACCTCGGCGGCGACGCGGCGCTTGCCGAGCGCCTTGTGTGGCTCGATGAGCGCGCCGAGGGCGCGCTCATGGCGGGCTTTCCGCGCCTTGTCGCCGTGCCGGCGGCGCTTTTCCCGCTGTCCGAAGCCGAAGGCAACTGTCCCGTGTTCGTCAAATGCCGCCTCGGCGCAGCCGCGCCGACGGGCACCGACGGCGCGGACGAAATGCTTGAGTGCATACGCGCCGTCGAGGCGCAAACCGGCGAGCGCTTTGACTGGGACGCGTTTTTCTTGGGTCTTGATGCGCGCAAGCGCCTCGCGCGTTTTCAAACCGAGCTGTGGGAGATTAACCGCACGCGCCACCCGCAGCTGACCGCGCCCATCACGCGCCTTTATGCCCTGTGCGCGGCACGCCTCGATTGCGGCGCGGGCGCGCCTGTTCTCCGCGCCGTGGAACGGGCGCGGCGGATAATGAACGCGGGGTATGAAAAGCGCCGACCCTGCTCGCGCGCTCTGCGCCGCCGCGCGCTGATATGCGCCTGCCCCGGCGATTACCCCGACTTCCCCAACTGGCTGGAGCAGTGCTGGGGCATAGTCTGCCTCGCGGACGCGGACGCGCACTTGGCCTCGCTCTCCGTCGATACCGCCTCGGCGCACTCGGCCTTGGCGGGGCTGTGCCGCGCCTCGCGGCGCGGCAACGGCGAGCGCGCCCGGCTGTGGCGCTTGGCGGCGGCTTATGCCGCCGACTGCGCCGTCCTCTGCACCGACCACGACGAGAACGCCGACGCGCTCATCGCCGAGGCGCGCGGGCGCGGGATTGAAGCGATTGTCGTCCGCTGCACCCGCCCCGCCTCGCGCGACGACATGCGCCGTCAGGTCAGCGCGTATATGTCCGCCCTCGGCGAGCGCCCCGTCGACCCCGCGTTGCTATAAAGAATTTGGCCTTGAATCCACGGGCATATTACATTATAATAAGAAAAAAGCTCGTCACAGGGAAAGGTTTGTTTTTATGAAGCTGCTCTCCACGCGCAAGGCGTATTGCATCGCCTTTGCCGTCATTTTTCTTTTCATGCTCGTGTGCAACTGCCTCACGCCGTATCAGGCCGACGATTTTTATTATCACTTCCGCGTGGACAACGGCGAGCCGTTGGACAGCATTGCCGACATCATCCCCTCCATGATTGCCCATGCCGAGGTTTTGAACGGCCGCCTCGTGGCGCACAGCCTTGTCCAGCTTTTCGAGATGCCGCCGAAGCTCCTATTCAATTTTGTCAACTCGGCCGTGTTCATGCTGCTGCTTGTGCTCATGTGCCGCCTTGTCGGCTTTGGCGAGCTGAGGCAAAACGCCGTGGCGCTCGCGCTGGTGTTCGGCGCGCTGTGGGTGTTCACCCCCGCCGTGGGCGAGGTCTATCTTTGGCTTGACGGCTCAATCAATTATCTTTGGGCAATGGTGTTCAACCTCGCGTTCCTCCTGCCGTACCTGCGGCTTTTCGACACGGGCGAGGCGATGACGCCGCTTTGGAAGAAGGTATTGTTCGTCATTTTCGCGTTTTTGTGCGGCGCGTTTCAGGAAACGGCCTCAACCGCCGCGTTCCTCGTCGCGGTGGTGTTCATGCTGCTCGCGCGCCATACCGCCGTGGGCGGCCGTCGGCGTGTCGACCGGGTATACATCGCCGGGGCGGCGGCGGCGTTTGCGGGGCTGTTGTTCATGGCCACGCGCTCGGCGGAGCTGGGCGTGAAAAGCTCGTCGGAAAGCTTCGTCAGTCTTTACATCGGCTTTGGCAACATGATGAGCTTCTTCCTGCGCTTTGCCCCCGGAATCGGCCTTTTCGTGGTGGCGCTGGTGCTGTGCCTTGTGCACGGGGCGGACAAAAAGCGCGTGGTCGTCGCGTCGGTGTTCTTTCTCGGCTTCATGTGCGCAAACGGCGTGATGGTGCTCGCGCGGATCTATCCCGACCGCTGCGCCTGCCCCGCGCTCATCTTCCTTGTCATGGCAAACGCCGTGTTGCTGCGCGAGCTTGCCCGGCTTAAATACAAGGTCGCGCTCACCTGCTTTGCCGCGCTTTTGTGCACCTCGACGCTGTATTTCTCCGTCCTCGGCGTTGCGGACATCACCTCCACCTTCGCCCAGTTCAAGGTCAACGAGGCGTCCATCCTCACCGCCATTGAAAACGGCGAGGACGAGGTGCTCCTCCCTCAGCTGTACGCCACCACCAAGTATTCCGTGGCTTACAGCATGATTTTCCCCTCCACCATCGACTGGGTCAACGACTATCTCGCCCAATACTACGGCATCGACCACATCCTCGGCTACGATTTCTACACCGAGGTGTTTCATAGATAAGGCAAAAAAATGTGAAAGCATTCTCACAACATTAGGCGGACGGGAGTTGAACACCTGCCGCCTAATACTATAATCACAAAACCGCCCGAAAACATCTCGGGCGGTTTTAAATCTATTCTCTGTCCGCTGCATATTTGCGCCGGGTAATCACGGTGTGGGGTGTGGGGTTTCGACAATGTACATTTCGCAGCGGTTGGGAGAGCAGGTGAAGAAGTGCTTGTGGTCGCGGCACCATGCAATGCGCTCATATCGCGGAGGGAGCACCGATTTGCCGTCGGGCGTGATTAAGCCCGACTTGCTGTGCTTATCGCCGCCGAACTCGGTGATGAAAAGCGGTTCATCGAGGGCATAGATTTCATGATAGACGGCGGGAACTATAATACTTCCGTCAAAGGCTCTGATTCCCTGTTTGCCGTTTTCCTCAAAGCAAAAGAGCTTTTGATTTCGGCGAATGCCCCACCGCGGGATGTTATGCTTGCACGGGAGAATCACATTGCCGTCTCTGTCGATTAAGCCGCCTTTGACCCCGTCCTCATCGTGGATGGTGACCTCATAGGGTTCTTTGAAAGGGTCAATATACGAATAAACGGACTTGAAGCGTTCTTTGCCGGTGAGGTCGATTATTTTTTCGATTGTTCTGCCGAGCTCCGTGTCATACACTTCGACCTTTATATCCCCGTCGGCACAAAATTCCACGTCAAGAAACTGCGGCTCGAAAAGGACTTTCTTGCCTGCAAGGTCATAAATGCCCATGGGAACATCCTCTGATGCGTAGTAAGTATTTTCCGCATAAAACGTAATCATATTACCCCGAGATTCATACCCGAGGTCTGCGAATATGGGGTCTGCGAGCCAGTTCCCCTCGCGGTCAACAACTCCCCACCGGCCATTATCCCAACCGCCGTAATGCACTCGGAACATATCACTCCGGTAGGAGAAGAATGCAATCTCGTCGAAAATGAACGGGATGACTTCATTCCCCGCCTTGTCAATGGCTCCCCAAAGCTCTTGCTCGGTCCAATAGCGGCCTTGGGTATGTTTATTATCCCATTTGGGGTCAATCGTCCACTTGCCCTTGGCGACGACGGCGATGCCGTCCTCAAAGTCGTTGGCATAGATATACTGCGGTGGAATTATCTCTTTTCCCGCTTCGTTGACAAAGCCCCATGTGCCCGCAATGTCCGCGTAATCGGAGTGATAGGCGAGCTCTATGAAATCAAGCTTCAGCGTGGACACGCGGCACATTCCTTCACAGTAGCGGCCAACGGCCTGATAGTTCGCATGGTCGGCACCGGCTCCGAGCTCCCTCTCTCGGCCGGCTTCATCGACGGAGAACCACCTGCTGCCGCGGCGGACTATCGCCTTGCCCTCCTTGAAGCTCTCTGCCCAATCGTATTTCATCGGAACAACGAGCTTCAAAGCCTTGTCGGCAAAACCGTAGCCGCAGTCTCTGATAGCGACGAGAGCACGATTCTCTTGAAAATTATCTATATAATCAAAGGTCAGAGGGCTCATCCGCTTCCCGTCAACGGATGCGAACACCGATTTGCCGGAGCTGTTGAATGAGTCACCCGCGATTAAAACCTTGAGAAGGCCGGTCTCGTTGTCCTCGTACATGGATTTGACGTTCCATGTCCAAAGCTTGCGAATTGTGCGCTTTTCGTCGGAATACGCGACCTCATCCGTCAGCTCGGGCTCGGAGTACGGCTCGCTTTCCGTATAGCAGAGAGTTCCGGCGATAAAAAAGCCGTTTTTGAACGTGATTGCCGAGCCGCACTCGGGATAGCCCTTGTATCGGCTCTTGTGACGCGCGACAACGGAGACGGATGCCCATATGCCGTCGGTGAAAACATGCCTGTTATAGGAAACGACCTCCGCAAGAGCGTCCTTTTCGGAAATAGGCAGCACATATTTCCGGCATTCGCCGTTATCGAAGAGGAGCTTTACGGAAAAGCGTTCCGGCTCAGTCGGCGGGAGAGGAACGGCCTTTATAAGCTCGGGGATATGCGCAAACAGATCCTCCGGCTCTCGCTGACCCGTTTTGATAAACTCCCTCACTTTTTGCTCTCCGCCGTCAAACGGGTGGCGCGTTATGTTGTGCATACGGTTGGTTGCATTAAACGAGCTCCAAGAGAAAAAACCGAGCCCGTCTACGTACGGAACGGAGCTGTAAATCCTGTCGTCATAGCAGACATAGCCCCGCTTCATATCTCCGTATTCCCGGTGCATTCTGCGCAATTTCCCGTAAAAAGCGTCGTTCAAGTTTTCTTTGCGCAAATGCTTTTTCACTTTGTCGATAACTCCCATTAACACACCTCCAAAATCCGCAAATATCCATCATGTGCACCTCCTTTATGTGTAATTATACAGACACCCCTGTACAATAAAACGGACTTAGCTCGTGGAGTATGTCAAAAATGGAGCGGATATGGGCTTGATGATAGAATTCAGAGCCGGTCAAATGACCGGCTCTGAAATGCTTATGCGATTTTGAGGATTACTCGTAGAGGGCTTTGAGCTTCATGAGGTGCTCGTAGCGCTCCTTGGCGTTCTCCTCGGACTTGGCAAAGAGGGTGGTGGCTCTCTCCGGGAACTCGCGGGTCAGGCGGCTGTAACGCGCCTCGTTCATCAGGAATTCCTGATAGCCGCCGGCCGGCTCTTTGCTGTCGAGCGTGAAGTGGGACTCGGCATCGGGGTTGAAGCGGAAGAGGTTCCAGTAGCCGCACTTGACTGCCTTCTCCATCTCCTTCTGGCAATTCTCCATGCCGCCCTTGATGCTGTGCATCTCGCAGGGTGCATAGCCGATGATGAGGGACGGGCCGTGGTAGGCCTCGGCCTCGGCGATGGCCTTGAGGGTCTGAACCTTGTTCGCGCCCATGGCGACCTGCGCCACGTAAACGTAACCATAGGTCATGGCGATCTCGGCGAGAGACTTGCTCTTGATCTCCTTACCGGCAGAGGCGAACTGCGCCACCTGACCGATGTTGGAGGCCTTGGAGGCCTGGCCGCCGGTGTTGGAATAAACCTCGGTGTTGAACACGAAGATGTTCACATCCTCGCCGGAGGCGAGCACATGGTCAACGCCGCCGAAGCCGATGTCGAACGCCCAGCCGTCGCCGCCGAAGATCCACATGGACTTCTTGTTGAGGTAATCCTTGTTGGCAAGAACCTTCTGCGCGTGCTCGCAGCAGCCGTCTTTGGCCTCAAGGAGGGAGACGAGACGCTTGGTGGGCTCTTGGTTGGCGTTGCCGTCGTTGTAGGTGGCGAGGTAATCCTTGGCCGCCTGCTTGATGGCCTCGTCCTTGGCGTTCTCCGCCATGTACTCTATCTCGACCTTGACATCGTCGCGAATCTTCTTCTGGCCGAGGTACATGCCGAGGCCGTGCTCGGCGTTGTCTTCAAAGAGGCTGTTCGCCCATGCGGGGCCCTTGCCCTCTTTGTTGACGGTGTACGGAGAGGTCGCCGCCGGGCCGCCCCAGATGGAGGAGCAACCGGTCGCGTTGGAGATGATCATGTGGTCGCCGAAGAGCTGGGTGACGAGGCGGGCATAGCTCGTCTCGGCGCAGCCGGCGCAGGAGCCGGAGAACTCAAGGTAGGGCTGAGCAAACTGGCTGAACTTGACGTTGTCGGCCACGAACATGTCCTTCTTCTCGGACACCTTGGCGACCATGTAATCGAACACTTCCTGCTCGCCGAGCTGGCTCTCCATGGGAACCATCTCGATGGCGTGCACGCCGCACTGACCCACGCAGACGCCGCAGCCCATGCAGTCGAGCGGGGAGACGGCCATGGCGAACTTGTACTCGCCCTTGCCCTTGCCGGCCTTGATTTCGGCGAGCTTGGTCTGGGCGGGAGCAGCCGCGGCTTCCTCAGCGGTGAGCGCGAACGGGCGGATGGTGGCATGCGGGCAGACGAAGGCACACTGGTTGCACTGCACGCACTTGTCGGCATCCCACTTGGGGACGGCGACGGCGATGCCGCGCTTTTCATAAGCGGAGGCGCCCAGCTCGAACGTGCCGTCGGCGTGGTCGACGAAGGTGGAAACGGGCAGAGAGTCGCCGTCCATCTTGTCGATGGGGTCGAGGATGGAGCGAACCATCTTCACGGTCTTGGCGCGGCCGGTTTCCTCGGTGCACTCGCACTTGTCCTCGGCGGTCTTCCAGGACTCGGGAACGTCAACCTTGACGTAGGCGGTGGCACCGGCGTCGATGGCGGCGTAGTTCATGTCAACGATGTCCTGACCCTTCTTGAGGTAGGAGTGGAGAGCTGCATCCTTCATGTACTTGAGTGCGTCTTCTTCCGGCAGAACCTTGGCCAGAGAGAAGAAAGCGGACTGGAGGATGGTGTTGGTGCGCTTGCCCATGCCGATCTTCTTGGCAAGGTCAATTGCGTTTATCATGTAAAGCTGGACGTTGTTGTTGGCGATGTAGCGCTTGGAGGCGGCATCGAGGTGGTGCTCCAGCTCCGCGAAATCCCACTGGCAGTTGACGAGGAACACACCGCCGGGCTTAACGTCGCGGACGATGGGGAAGTGCTTGGTGATGTAGGACGGGACATGGCAGGCCACGAAGTCGGCCTTGTTGATGTAGTACGGGCTCTTGATGGGCTTGTCGCCGAAGCGCAGGTGGCTGATGGTGACGCCGCCGGTCTTCTTGGAGTCGTACTGGAAGTAGGCCTGAACGAACTTATCGGTGTGGTCGCCGATGATTTTGATGGAGTTCTTGTTCGCGCCGACGGTGCCGTCGCCGCCGAGACCCCAGAACTTGCACTCGATGGTGCCGGGGACGGAGGTGCTGGGCGCGGGGCCTTCTTCGAGGGACATGTTGGTCACGTCATCGACGATGCCGATGGTGAACTGGCGCTTCATGCTGTCCTTCTTCAGCTCGTTGTAAACGGCGAAGACGGAGGCGGGAGGCGTATCCTTCGAGCCGAGGCCGTAGCGGCCGCCGATGACCTGAATGTCGGTCTTGCCGGCGTTGGCGAGAGCGGTCATGACGTCGAGATAGAGCGGCTCGCCCTGTGCGCCGGGCTCCTTGGTGCGGTCGAGAACCGCGATTTTCTTGGCGGTGGCGGGGATGGCGGCGATGAGCTTGTCCGGGCAGAACGGACGGAACAGGCGGACTTTAACAAGGCCGACCTTCTCGCCCTGCGCGGTGAGGTAGTCGATGACTTCCTCGGCCACGTCGCAGATAGAGCCCATTGCGATGATGACGCGCTCGGCGTCGGGTGCGCCGTAGTAGTTGAACAGCTGGTAGTCGGTGCCGAGCTTGGCGTTGATCTTGCCCATGTACTCCTCGACGATGCCCGGGACTGCCTCATAGTACTTGTTGGAGGCCTCACGGTTCTGGAAGAAGATGTCGCCGTTCTCGTGAGAGCCGCGCATGGTGGGGTGCTCGGGGTTGAGGGCGCGCTCGCGGAACGCCTTGACAGCGTCCATGTCGACCATGTCCTTCAGATCCTCGTAGTCCCAAACCTCGATCTTCTGAAGCTCGTGGGAGGTGCGGAAGCCGTCAAAGAAGTTGACGAACGGAACGCGGCCCTTGAGCGCGGCAAGGTGTGCCACGGGGCTGAGGTCCATGACTTCCTGGACGTTGGACTCGGCGAGCATGGCAAAGCCGGTCTGGCGGCAGGCCATGACGTCACTGTGGTCGCCGAAGATGTTGAGGGTGTGGCTGGCGACGGTACGCGCGGAAACATGGAAGACTGCGGGCAAAAGCTCACCGGCGATCTTGTACATGTTCGGCACCATCAGAAGGAGACCCTGAGAGGCGGTGTAGGTGGTGGTGAGAGCACCGGCGTTGAGAGAGCCGTGGACAGCACCGGCCGCACCGGACTCGGCCTGCATCTCCTGCACCTTGACGGTGGTGCCGAAGATGTTCTTTCTCCCGGCAGCGGACCACTGGTCAACATAGTCGGCCATGGGGCTGGACGGAGTGATGGGGTAGATAGCTGCGACTTCGGTAAACGCGTAGGATACATGGGCGGCTGCGTTGTTGCCGTCCATCGTTTTGAAGTGTCTCTGCATGTCTATATTCATCTCCATTAAAAAAATAAAACATTGCGTATCCGCTATCGGCGCGCGTATCGCCCGCGCCGTATTTGCAGACACTGATATCTTACCATTCTTTTGTCAAAAAGTAAACCTTGTTATAGCATAAATTTTATGTAAAATATATACGAAAATGATATATATTCAGTTATATGCAGTTTGCCCGTCAACTTGGTACTGGCTTTTTCCCGGCATTGTGTTATAATGGCGGCATAGTGGAGCCGACATTGCCCCGAAACGGAGGATAAGAGAGAAATGAGCATAGTTAAAAACGAACCGAAATACCGCAACGGCCTGCTGCAGGCGATCCGCGCCCAGCTTGAGCACCGCGCGTTTTGGCTGTACCTTTTGTGCGACGAGGCGCAAAAGCGCGGCCTTGACCCCAGAGACTTCGGCAGCGCCGCCGTGACGCGCTGCGGCCTTTCTCAGGGGGCGGGGCTGGTGAAAAAGGGCGGCACGGACAGCCTCAAGGGGCTGAAAAAGACGCTTTTCACCAAGGCCGCTCAGCTTGTTTTTGAAATGGACATCAAAGAGAGCACCGACGACAAGCTCTCCATCGACTTTCATTATTGCCCGCTCGTCAAGGCGTGGCAGAACGCCGGGTGCTCCGATGAAGAAATCGCCATGCTTTGCGACATCGCCATGTGCGGCGACCACGCCATCGGCAAATGCTACGGCGGCTCGCTCGACCTGCCCAAGTGCATCGCCAAGGGCGACGATATCTGCGCACTGAGATATCACAAGTAATTTTTCTCAAAACAACCATAAATGTACTGAAAAAGGCAAAAACGCCCCCGCGTCACCACGCAGGGGCGTAAATTTGTCTAAAATGCACGACAAAATACTTCAAATTCTCCTTGTGATTTTGAAATTGATGTATTATAATAGTTAATCGGCTTATTATGATTATTTTATCCCTGTTTGGGCACATTTATGTGCAAGGCCAATCTTGAGAAAGGAGAGCAGGAATATATGGTGAATATACAAAACGGCACCGGCATGCTCAGCATTGCGGAAGAGGTGTTCACGAATCTCGCCGGCGACGCGGCGACGAGCTGCTTTGGCGTGAAGGGCATGGTCACGTGCTCCAAGGAAGGCGGCCCGTGGCAGCTTTTGCGCCGGGAGTCGATGTCCAAGGGCGTCGTGGCACACAATAATGACGACGGCACGGTTTCCCTTGAGCTGCACATCGGCGTGGATCACGGCGTCAACATCAGCGCGGTGTCCCGAAGCATCATGAAAGAAGTCAAATATAAGCTCACCAAGTCCACGGGCGTCCCCATAAAGAGCGTGGATGTATATATAGATACGATTATCGGATAAGAGGTACTGCAACTTGAAAGATTACATTGATGCCGCCGCGTTCAAGGAAATGATACTCTGCGCAGACGCGGCGCTGCATAACAATATACAGCACATCAACGAGCTCAACGTATTCCCCGTACCCGACGGCGACACCGGCACCAACATGTGCCTCACGCTCAACAACGCCGCAAACGAACTGCGCAAGCGCTCCTTCGTGTCCATCGACAAGGCGGCCGAGTGCGTGTCCGGCGCGCTTTTGCGCGGCGCGCGCGGCAACTCCGGCGTCATTCTCTCCCTCCTCTTCCGCGGCATCGCCAAGCGCCTCAAGGGCATGGAGACCGCGGGCGCGGTGGAGTTTGCCGGGGCAATGGCCGACGGCGTTGACGCGGCCTACAAGGCCGTCATGAAGCCCGCCGAGGGCACCATCCTCACCGTCTCCCGCCTCGCGGGCGAGAGCGCCGTTCAGGCCGCTTCCGCCGGCGCGAGCATGGAAAGCATGTTCGAGTGCGCCATCGCCGCGGGCAACGAGGCGCTTGAAAACACCACCAACCTCAACCCCGTGCTGAAAAAGGCCGGCGTCGTGGACGCGGGCGGCAAGGGCTATATGGTCATTCTCACGGCCATGCTCGCCTCGCTGCGCGGCGAGGTCGTCTCGCCGGAGAGCGCCGTGGAGGTCAAGGACGGCGGCGAAACCCCCTTTGACGTTTTCGACACCGAGGAAATCACCTTCGCCTTTGACACGGTGTTCATCGTGCGCAAAAATGACCCCGTCGTTGACCTTGACCCCTATCGCGCCTATCTCAACAGCATCGGCGACAGCCTTGTCATCGGCGAGGACGACGAGGCGTTCAAGGTCCATGTGCACACCAACACCCCCGGCGACGCGCTCAACGAGGCGCATAAATACGGCACGCTGGAGCTTGCCAAGATAGAAAACATGCGCACCCAGCACGATGACATCGTCGCCGGGCGCAAGGCACAATCCACCGACGATCTCGACGCCATCGAGGCCGAGCTTGAAAGCTCCGCCGTGGCAGCGCCGGAGAAGGAATTCGGCGTGGTGACGGTCTGCGCGGGCGAGGGCATGGCCAAGCTCTTCAAAGAGCTCGGCGCGGACGGCATTGTCACCGGCGGCCAAACCATGAACCCCTCCACCGACGACATCCTGCGCGAGATTAACCGCACCCCGGCCTCCACCGTGTTCGTTTTCCCCAACAACAAGAACATAATCATGGCCGCCGAGCAGTGCATCCCCCTGACGGAAAAGCGCGTCATCGTCATCCCGACGAAGACCGTGCCGCAGGGCGTGGCCGCGCTTTTGAACTTCAACCCCGACGCGGGCGAGGCCGAGCTTGCCGAGATTATGATTGACGCCATGCGCGAGGTTCACACCGCCATGGTCACCTACGCCGCGCGCGACTCCGACTTTGACGGGCACACCATTCACGCGGGCGAATATCTCGCGCTTCTCGACGGCGCGCTCCTGGGCAGCTACAACAACATCAAAACCCTCTTCAAAGAGCTCAGTTGGGCGTTTGACGAATTCTCCCCGGAGTTTGTCACCGTCTATTACGGCGAGGACGTTCAGCTTGCCGACGCCGAGGACGCCGCCGCCACCATCACCGGCTGCTTCCCCGATGCCGAGGTCAGCGTGGTCAACGGCGGCCAGCCCGTGTACTATTACATGATAAGCGTGGAGTGACCCGAAGCCGCCCAAATCGGCGCAAAAGGCGCTGAACAGCACCGAATCAAAACCAAATCAACCGCGAACCGATACCTCAAGCCCCCGGCGGACAGTCCGCCGGGGGCTTGGTGCACATTTTTCCCGGTTTTCAGCACCCGTTTTCGCACATTTTTCCGGCTTTTTCGAGGGCGAAAAACACATTTTTCCGAGTTTGGGCGCTTGTGCCCCAAAGCCGTTTTCTCCCTCGGCATAAAACGTTATTGTTTTCGTCGCACAGGCTTGATATAATATGACTGTATAGGCAAATAATAGTACTCTTTCACTCTTTTTCAAAACCTCACAATGCCATACAGGAGAAAGGATATATCAATGGGCACTTATCTCGGTTGGATAGACTTTTATATGGAGCTGGCAAACAAGCTTTTGCCGTATAGAAATGACAGGCAAGCGCTTATAGAAAAAATCAGAAAAATATACGCGTCCATTAGTTTGCCTATTCCCACGCTTGATGCAGGGGGGAGTATCATTGACATTGACCCATTTACGGTTTTCGGGCTATTTAACAAAGGCATCACCAACGCAAAAAGGCTCAGCATTTTGCGCGGTTTTTCTGATGAATTCGCAGTTGATTCCCCTTTGCCGCATTCTTTTGACGGCATTCCCGTGCTGAACAATTTGTCAGCAACCTTTTATAAATTCACGGAAGAGCGCCAGCCGGACGACATTGACAATCTGTGGAACATGTTCGCCATCGCCTTGGAATATGCCGATTCACATTCTTCCAACAGCCGCTCAGCCTTTGTCAATGCTTTTGACACCGTGTCGCAGCAAAAGGGCGTGAAATGGAATTTGACCATGGCTCTTTACTGGATTCGTCCTTATGAATACATAAACTTGGATTCTCGCAACCGTTGGTTCATACGTTCACCGGAAAACATGCCTTCAGAATACATTGAAAGCATAGGCAGCTTGGATACCGTGCCCACCGGTGAGGAATATCTTTTCATCGTCAGCAAAACCCTGAAAGTCATCAATTCGGGGAAATGCAATTGCGATAATTTCCCTGAGCTTTCTTATCGCGCTTGGCTGGTTTCAGAGTCTGCAAACAAAGACAAACGCGCAGCGTCACTTGGCGGCATGCGTTCCAACAGCGGTGAAGCCATTGGAGACAGCGGTGTAAGCCCCATTCATTATTGGCTCTACTCTCCCGGAGACAACGCGTCTAAATGGGATGAGTTCTACGCCACGGGCATCATGGCCATCGGCTGGGGCGACATCGGAAGCCTCGACGAATTTGAAACAAAAGACGCCATGAAGCAGAAAATGAAAGAATGCTTTGACCCCAATCTTTCATACAAAAACGCCGCCCACGCCACGTGGCAGTTTGCCAATGACATAAACATCGGTGATATCATTTTCGTCAAGAAAGGCATGCACCGCATTATCGGCCGGGGCGTTGTAGTGTCGGATTATGAATACGATTCCTCTCGGACGGATGAATACAAAAACGCACGCAAAGTCAACTGGACTCATCGCGGCGATTGGGCACACCCCGGTCAGGCTGCCATGAAAACCTTGACCGATATCACGCCATACACCAGCTATGTTGAAGACCTCAACGCCATTTTTGAAGACGAGAACCGTGACGAGATTGACGAAATAGATACAGCGCACCCGGCCTATACCGAAGCCGACTTTCTCGATGAGGTGTTCATGAGCAAGGCGGATTACGACGTTCTCGCGAATCTCTTAATCAGGAAAAAGAACGTCATTTTGCAAGGCGCGCCCGGCGTCGGAAAAACCTTCGCCGCGAAAAGGCTCGCATACTCAATGATGGGCGAAAAAGACCCTGAGCGGGTCATGATGGTTCAGTTTCACCAAAGCTACAGCTACGAGGATTTTGTCATGGGCTTTCGCCCCGCCAACACCGGCTTTGAGCTGAGAAACGGCGCATTTTATACTTTCTGCAAAAAAGCAGAGGCCGACTCCGACAACGAATACTTTTTCATCATTGACGAAATCAATCGCGGGAATTTGAGCAAGATATTCGGCGAGCTGTTCATGCTCATCGAAAACGACAAACGCGGCGTGCAGTTGCAGCTTCTCTATTCCGACGAAAAGTTTTCCGTGCCGGAGAATGTTTACATTATCGGCATGATGAACACCGCCGACAGAAGTCTTGCCATGCTCGACTATGCGCTCAGACGCCGTTTTGCGTTCTTTGAGCTGTCCCCGGCGTTTGACA
Organism: uncultured Oscillospiraceae bacterium; assembly: GCA_964644305.1. Lineage (GTDB taxonomy): Bacteria > Bacillota > Clostridia > Oscillospirales > Oscillospiraceae > Limivicinus. The sequence goes on along the minus strand of CAZXVA010000001.1, from coordinate 36,729 downwards.
GTGCGGGTTTTCGCCGTTATCGCGCGGGAAAGAACAACAAAAAATTCGACAGCCTCATCATGACCGTCGAAAAGCTGAACAATGCCATCGAAAACGACGACGCTCTCGGCCGCGGCTTCCGCATCGGCCACAGCTATTTTTGCACACAGCAGGAGATTGACGACGCGTGGCTCAACTCCGTGATTACTTATGAGCTTGTGCCGCTGTTGAGCGAATACTGGTTTGACGATTTGAGCAAGGTTCGCGATTGGGAGCGCGCCCTGCGCGAGGCGATACAATGATACCCATTCAAAACATTTATCACATGCTCGCCTACGCCTTTCAGGTTCTCCGCGCGCGGGAGTATGTCAGCTGCGGCACGGAGGAATTTGAAAACACGGCAGACCTTTTGTCTGCCATTCTCGCGAAAGGCGTGTCCGGTCAAATCAAGCGCGGGCTTGGCCGCGCCTATATTGAGCGCACCGAGCCGCTGAACTGCCCGCGCGGCAAAATCGACATTTCCCAATCCGTCAGACAGCAAAGCTTCGTGAAACAGCAGCTATTTTGCACGTTTGATGAGTTTTCGCTCAATTCCCACATGAATCGTGTTTTGAAAACCACCATGGAGCTTCTTTTGCGCGGGGACATTCCCGCAACGCGTAAAAAGGAACTGCGCAAGCTGCTTGTCTATTTCAAAGACGTTGACGCACTCGACGTGCACAGCATCAACTGGGGCTTTCGATTTGACCGCAACAATCAAAGCTATCAAATGCTGATGTCGGTGTGCTATTTGATAATCGAGGGCTTGCTGCAAACCACCGAGGACGGCTCGGTAAAAATGACGCGGTTTTTGGACGAGCAAAAAATGTGCAGGCTGTACGAAAAGTTTGTCCTTGAATATTACCGCAAGCACTATCCACAGCTTCACGCAACGGCCTCGCAAATCGCGTGGGCGCTGGACGGCGGAGCGAGTGCCCTGCTGCCCATAATGCAAACGGACATAATGCTCACTTTCGACGGCAAAACGCTCATCATCGACGCGAAATACTATGCTCACACCCTGCAAAGGCAATATGGCGCGAGCACTGTTCATTCAAACAACCTGTATCAAATCTTCACCTATGTAAAAAACAAAGCCGCCGAGGGCGGCGAGGTCTCCGGCATGCTTTTGTACGCCAAAACCGACGACACCACTCAGCCGGACAACACATATATGATGAGCGGAAACCGCATTGACGTGAAAACGCTTGACCTCAATTGCGACTTCTCGCTCATTGCGGCTCAGCTCAATTCGATAGCGGAGAGTTTTGTTAACGCGGCAGGGTGACCCCCTGCCGCGTCAGTTTATTTCACCCCACGCCCGCTTCAAACACTACCGCCGTTGCGGTGAGCGGGGTTTTGCCGTTTATTACTTTCACCGTGCCGCCGTGGATGAGGTCTTTGTATTCGCCGTCGGGGACTTCGGCGAGGGTCAGCTCCGCGCCGTCGGCACAGGCCTCCGGCTTGAGCGGGAATATGCCGACGAAGCGGCGCGCGGCGTTGCCGCGTTGGCAGGCGGCAATGGCGCGCTCATCGTCCGCCGCCGCGAAAAACCAGTCGTCCACGCCGAAATAATCGCGCTTTATCTCCCACAGGCGGCGCATAAGAGCGCCGAGGCTCGCCCCGGTGCGCGTGATCGGTTCTTTCTCGAAAAGGCTGGGCAGATGCGTGTTTTCAAACTCCTGCCCGGCATAAATGAGCGTCGTGCCCTTGAGGAAATAGAGCAACGCCGTGTAGTTTTCCAGCGCGCGCTCATCGCGCACGAACGACGCAATGCGCGGTTGGTCGTGGTTTTCGAGGCAGCGGAGCTTGTTGTAATTGGCGGGGTAGGCGCCCTCTTGATAGTTCAAAAAGTCCAGCCAGTGGCTGAGCGTGACCTCACCGGCGAGAAAGCGGTCAAACACCTCGCGCGTGTCGTAATCATACTCGATGTCAAAGGCGGAATAGCCGTCATAGTCGAGCATGGAGTATATTCCCATGCGCCGCGCGCGACAGCCGTAGCCTTGGTGCACGGTTTCGGCCAGCCACACGCAGTCGGGGTTGACGTCCTTGACGGCGCGGCGCGCCGTCTGCCAAAACTCCAGCGGCACGAAGCTGGCCACATCGCAGCGGAAGCCGTCCACTATCCCCGCCCACATTTTCAGGCTTTCTATCTGATAATCCCACAGTGCGCGGTTGGAGTAATCAAGGTCAATCACGTCCGCCCAGTCGCCCACCTTGTTGCCGGGCTTGCCCTCGGCGTTGTGATAGAAATACTCCGGGTGCTCGTGATAGAGCACGGAATCGGGCGAGGTGTGGTTGTACACCACGTCGATCATGCACTTCATGCCGCGCGCGTGAATTTCGGCGACGAGGCGCTTGAAGTCGTCCATCGTGCCGTATTCGCCGTTCACCGCGCGATAATCGCGGTTTGCGTACGGGCAGCCGAGGCTGCCCTTTTTGCCCAGCTCGCCGATGGGGTGAATGGGCATGAACCAAATAATGTCCGTGCCAAGTGCGCGAATGCGGTCAAGATCGGGGATTATCGCGCGAAACGTCCCCTCCGGGGTGTGGTTTCGCACATATATCGAATAAATAACCTGTTTTTGAAGTCTGATATCACTGTCGGCAGCCATTATGAAGCCTCCCTTTCTCATTTCAAGGGCATTGTAACACACAGGGCGAAAAATGCAAGAGCGCGTAAAAATAACGGGGGCACTTGCCCCCGTTATTGCTGTTTATTCGCTTATTATTCGACCACTATGTGCTCGCCGATGCGGTACACGTCGCCCGCGCCGACGGTCAGGACTATGTCACCGGGCTGGGCAAGGGCGCGCAGCGCGTCCTCCAGCTCGCCGAAGCTGGGATAAAACCGCGCCCCGTCCACGCGCGCGGCAAGCGCGGCGGAGGAGATGCCGATGGTGTTCTTCTCGCGCGCTGCATAAATCTCCGCCAAGAGCAGGAGATCCGGGCGCTTGAGCTGCGCCACAAAGTCCTCGAACAGCGCCGCCGTGCGCGAATAGGTGTGCGGCTGGAAGACGAGAATGGTGCGCTTATAGTTCAGCTTTTCCACCGCGTCCAGCAGCGCCTTCAGCTCGCCGGGGTGGTGGGCGTAATCGTCATAAACGTCTGCGCCGTTATACTTGCCCTTGAACTCAAAGCGGCGACCCGCGCCGTTGAAGCCGGCAAGCCCGTACTTGACCGAGCTGGGGCGCACGCCCACGCAGATACACGCCGCCGTCGCGGCCAGTGCGTTCTTCACATTGTGCAGCCCCGGCACGTGCAGCGTCACATCGGTGAAAAACCGCCCCTTGTACATGATGTCAAAATGGGAATTGGCGCCCTTGAACTCGATGTTCTCGGCGTAAACGTCCGCATCGCGGCTCAAGCCGAAGGTGATGACGCGCCGGTCAATCCCCTCGACGGTGTGCATGGTGTTGGCGTCGTCGTAATTTGCCACGACATATCCGTCATTCGGGGTGCGCTCGGCAAAGACGCGGAAGGAGTGCTCAACGTCGTCCAAGTCCTTGAAAAAGTCAAGATGGTCGGCCTCGACGTTCAAGATGACGGCGACGGTCGGGTGGAAAGAGAGGAAGGAGTTATAATATTCGCAGGCCTCCATGATGATGGTGTTGCCGTGCCCCACGCGGTGGCCGGCCTTAAGCAGCGGCAGTGTGCCGCCTATCATGACGGTCGGGTCCTTCTCGGCGGCCATGAGGATGTGGGTGCACATGGAGGTGGTGGTGGTTTTGCCGTGTGTGCCGGAGATGCACAGGGCGTTGCTGTAATCCTTTGAAATCGCGCCCCAGGCCTGTGTGCGCTCGAACACCGGGATGTCCCGCTCGTGCGCGCGGAGAATTTCGGGGTTGTCGTCATGCACGGCGGCTGTGCGCACGACGAAGTCCACGTCCTGCTCGATGTTATCCCCGCTGTGGCCGACATATATTTTAATGCCCTTGTCTCGCAGTGAAAGGACGTTGGGGTTGGCCTCGTTCATATCAGAGCCGGTGATGTTCAGCCCCATGCCCACAAGCACCTCCGCCAGCGACGACATGGAAACGCCGCCGATGCCCACGAGATGCCCCTTTCTGCCGGGTGACATGTAGTTATCGAAATCTATCATAATACGCTCCTGCAAAAGATGTTGATATTGACCGCGCAAAATGCTAAAATCAAATGCGGCGGTTAGTCGCGCCGTGTCGGCGCTGACCGCGCAAATTGTGCTTGATTATTACACAACTTAGTTATTATACTATTTATCCGTTGCCTTTGCAAGGATAAATAACGCTTTTGATGAGACGGGAGTGTGACATGAACAATATAACACCTCCGAAATATGTCCGTCAGGTGCTCATCGCGCTTCAATCGCGCGGGCACTTGGCCTATCTCGTGGGCGGGTGCGTGCGCGACATTATCCTCGGCGTCCGCCCGCAGGATTGGGACGTGTGCACCAGCGCCCTGCCCGAGCAGGTGCTCGAAATTTTCCCCAAATGCCTGACCGTCGGCATTCGACACGGGACGGTCACCGTGTGCATCAACTCCCGCCGGGTCGAGGTGACCACCTTCCGCGCCGACGGCGATTATGCCGACCACCGCCACCCGGAGGCCGTGAGCTTCGTGGGCGACCTCAACGCCGACCTCAGCCGGCGCGATTTCACCATGAACGCCATCGCCCTGCCGCCCGACGGCTTGGTGGCAGACCCGTTCGGCGGCGTGCAGGACATTGAGCGGCGGCTCATCCGCTGTGTGGGTGTGCCGGAGGTGCGCTTTGAAGAGGACGCGCTGCGCATGTTCCGCGCGCTGCGCTTTTCCGCGCGGCTGGGCTTTGACATTGAGGCGGACACCATGCGCGCCATCGGCGAAAAAGCGCCGCTGGCCGCCGCGCTCGCGCCGGAGCGTGTGCGCGACGAGCTTGAAAAAATGCTGCTCACGCACTCGCCCGACTGCCTCGCCCGCGTCATCGGCGCGGGGCTGCTCGACGCGTATCTCATCCGCCGCCCGGCGGACTGCGCGCTTTTCTCCCGGCTGGAGAGCTTGCCGCGCAAGGCGCTGGCGCGCTGGTGCGGCCTGTGCGCGGTTTTGCTGCGCTGTGACTGCATTCACTCCGCCGAGGAGCTGTTGACCCGCCTGCGTCTCGACGGGCGGACAATCCGCTGCTGCACCGAGGCCGAGCTCATGCTCCGGGGCGACAAGCCCGCCTCACGCGCCGCGTGGAAGCGCCTTTTGAGCAAATACGGCGTGGACAGCGTCATGTGCGCCGCCCAGTGCCACGACCTTATCCGCTCCGGCCACTGCGTCAAAGAGCTGAAAGCCGTTTTGAAAAGCGGCGAATGCTTTTCCATGCGTCACCTCGCCGTGACGGGGGACGATCTTTTGGAGCTGGGTCTGCGCGGGCGCGAGGTCGGCGAGATGCTGCGCTTTTTGCTCGATTACGTCATCGAATACCCGGACAATAACCGCCGCGAGCTTTTGCTGTCGCTGGCGCGCAAAACGGAGGAATAGGCCTTGGATACATGGGAAAAACTGCGTTCTGACTGCTCGATCTGCCAACTTTGCGCGCTGGGCGAGGCGCGCAGCAGCCTCGTCTTCGGAACGGGCAGCGAAACGGCGGAAATAATGCTCATCGGCGAAGGGCCGGGCGAGCAGGAGGATATACAGGGTGTGCCGTTCGTGGGTCCTGCGGGGCAGTTTTTGGACAGCATGCTCCAAATGATTGACCTTGACCGCAGCAAGGTGTACATCGGCAACGTCGTCAAATGCCGCCCGCCGCGCAACCGCGACCCTCTCGGCAACGAGCAAGCCGCCTGCCGCATTTGGCTCGACAGGCAAATCGCCCTGCTCGACCCCAAGCTCATTGTATGCCTGGGGCGCATCGCGGCGCAGGCGATCATCAACCCCGAATTTCGCATCACGCGCGAGCACGGTATATGGTACGACGTCGGCACGCGCCGCTGCATGGCCACCTACCACCCGTCCGCCCTTTTGCGCGACCCGCTCAAGCGGCCGGAGGCGTTTTCCGACCTGCGCTCACTGCGCAGTGAAATCCGCCGCGTCTGCGAGCACACCTATTGAAAAGGACATTTCAACCGCATGCTTGACTTCAAAACCGTCACCCTGTGCGACAAGGCGTGGGTGGACGAGATAGTTTTCGCCGAGCAAAGCCCCAGCGCGGACTATAACTTCGGCAACATTTATATTTGGGACAAGGCCTTCCGCCAGCTTATCTGCCGCCACGGCGACAGAATGCTCACCAAGCTCCGCTATGAGGGTCACCCCAGCTTCGCCTTCCCCATCGGTTCGGGTCCGCTGCGCCCCGCGATTGAGGCGCTGCGCGAATACTCCTGCGAAATGGGTCATCCCTTTCGTCTGCACGGCGTGACCGAGGCGCACAAGGCCATGCTGGAGCGCGAGTACCCCGGCGCGTTTTCTTATGAAGAGGACACGGACTGCTTTGATTATATCTACTCCGCCGAAAAGCTCGCCACATACTCCGGCAAGGCGCTTCACGGCAAGAAAAACCACTGCAACCGCTTCGAGGCGGAAAACGACTGGCATTTTGACGCGCTGACGCGCGCGCACATTCCGGGCTGTCTCGACATGCTGGACGTGTGGACGGAGGAAAACTCCGACCGTCTCGAAAAAAGCATATCCAAAGAGCACGATGCCGTCATCCGCGCCTTTGCCGCGTATGAAAAGCTGTCGCTGGAGGGCGGGGTGCTCTATCGCGGGGACGAGATAATCGGCTTCACCGTGGGCGAGATGGTCAGCGACGACACCTTTGACGTCCACTTTGAAAAGGCCGAGGGGCGCATAAACGGGGCTTACCCCATGGTATGCCGTGAGCTTGCCCGCATGCTCATCGCGCGCCACCCCGGACTCCGCTATATCAACCGCGAGGACGACATGGGCATTGACGCCCTGCGCTTTTCAAAGCAATCGTACAGGCCAGAATTCCTTTTGAAAAAATACACAGCCCTCTGGACAGGCGGTGACGCAAGATGAACGACATCACCCTCCGCCGCATTCAGCCGCGCGACGAGGCCGCCCTCGCCGCCCTTTGGCGCGCCTGCTTCGGCGACAGCGACGGCTTCATCGCGGCATTTCTCGCCGCGACAAACACCCTCGGCGGCGGCGTTGCGGCCGAAATTGACGGCCGCATCGTCGGCGCGGCCTACGCCCTGTGCGCCCAAACCCTCCGCACCCCCGACGGCGCCACGGCGCGCGTCGGATACATTTACGGCGTGGGCGTGGACTCATCATGCCGCTCGCGCGGCATCGGCCGCGCCGTGACACGCGCGGCGCGTGACCTTGCGCTCGACCTCGGCGCGGAGATAATCTCAACACTGCCCGCAAGCCCCGGCCTTTACGCATGGTATGAGGACGTGCTGGGTGTGCAGAGGCGGCTTTGCCGCCGCTGCACGCGCCTCGACTCCGCCCCCGGTGTCCCCGTCGCGCCCATATCGGGCGCGGATTACCTCGCCCGGCGCGAAGCTATCTGCGCCGCACTCCCCCACCTCGCACTCACTCCCGCCGCGATTGAGTTTGAAGCGGCGTTTTTGGCGGAATACGGCGGCGGGCTGTACTCCGTCGGCGGCAACGCCGTCGCGGCGGCTTATGTTGAGGATGGGCGCGCCGTCGTGCGCGAGCTTTTGGGCGCGCCGAGCGGCATGTCGCGGCAATACGCCGCCGCCGTGGGCGCCGCGCTCGGCGCGGCGACGTGTGAGCTGTGGCGGGAATGCGCGCCCGTCGGCGCGCCGGACGCCGCACTCGACGAGGACGGCGGGGACATAACAGAGGGCTACATTGCCGCGGATCGCCCGCTCCCCGACGGCATAATTTGGGGCGTGAGCTTCGATTGACGCGTTTCGGAAAATTTTTATGTAAACTATTTTGCATTTAACATTTCTGTAACAGAATCTATGTTTTTCTTGAAACAACTATCGGGTATATTAATACTCGCAAGTAACAGTTTTTCATCTTTTTCATTTTGTCCTCAACCATATAACAAAAGTGGACGGCTTCGCCGTTCACTTTTGTTTTTTTATTTTTTCTCTTTTCCTCTTGACAAATACATCGTACTGCGATACATTATATAGCACTGCGATATATCGCAGTGTGATAAAGGAGGTTGAGGAATGGATCAGCATATACGCAAGGTTTATGTGCCCATGACGGAAACGGCGTTTTATATTCTTCTGTGCCTGAAAAAGCCGAACCACGGCTACGGCGTGGTGCAGACGGTTGACCGCCTGACGGACGGGGCGATCCGCCTCGCACCGGGGACGATGTACGGCAGTCTATCCAAGATGGAAAAGGACGGGCTGATCCGCTTTGTCCGCGAGGAGGACAAGCGCAAAATATACCAAATCACCGACTTGGGCTTAGAGGTTTTGGAGCTGGAGCGACAGCGCATTGAGCGGCTTTACCGCGTGGCGCAGGAGGAAATGTAAATGGAAAAGACGACGAAAAAGGTAATAAAGTATTTCAGCATAGCCGATTATGAAAAAGAGCAGGAATATCTCCGCCAGATGCACAAATCCGGGTGGAAGCTCGTGAGTGTGACCGGTTTTTGCGTCTATAAGTTTGAAAAATGCACCCCGGAGGACGTGATTTATCAGCTCGATTACAACCAAGAAGGGCTTGCCAACAAGGATGAATACGTCAAGATGTTCACCGACTGCGGTTGGGAGTACATTCAGGATTACGTGGATTTCAGCTATTTCAGAAAGCCCGCGGCGCAGACCGACGGCGCGGAGGAGATTTTCTGCGACGACGCCTCGCGCATGCAGCTCGTCGAGCGTATTTTCAAAGGGCGCGTCGTGCCGCTGCTGGTGCTGTTCTTCGCCATGTTAGTGCCGGGGCTGCTCTATAACATCGTGCGCGGCAACACCGTCATTGTCGTGATGTTCGCCGCCGTGGTCGCGCTCTACCTCGTGCTCTTCGCCGCACTTGCAATCGGCTATTACAAAATGCGCAGGAAATAATGTAAATATGCGAAAATGCACCGCACATGCGGTGCATTTTCGCTGTGTTGGGCTTATATCTCGGTTTTTATCTGCTCCAAAATTTCCATCACGGTCAAGAGCTGCTCACGCGTGACGTAGGGGGAGGGTTTGTTCTCTCTTGCGCACTGCACGAAGTGCTCCAGCTCGTTATAATACCACCCGCAGGGCGGCACGTTCACGCCGGTGGAGATTTTGACCTTGTCCTCGGTGTCGTACACCTTGGGGGCGTGGCCGAAGCGGTAGGCCGTGAGATGCTCGCCGTCGTTTATCATCATGCCGTTTTCAAAATACACGCGCCAGCGCGCCGTCCACGGTATGTCGGCGTTGAACCACGCAGCCTCACCCACGACGTTCAACCCGCCGAAGCTGTAATTGACGCGAAACTGCTCCGGATAGGTCTTGCCCTCGCCCCGGCAAGAGGTGAATGTGAACGCGTCGGGCTTGCCGAAGAGGGAGACGATGATGTCAAGGTCATGGATATGCAGATCATACGGCAGGAGGCCGGACTTTTTCTCGTCGAACAGCCAGCCGTCCGCCGCCCAGCCGGGGCAGGCGGAAAGGCGCTCGAAGCACGCGTCCAGAGGCTTGCCGAACTCGCCGCTTGCAACGGCCTCGCGCAAAAAGCCCACTTCCTTTGTGAATTGCAGCACCTGCGCAATGTATAGCCGGACGCCCTGCTTCTCCGCCTCGTCGAGCATTTCCTCGGCGTCGGCGACGCTCAAGGCAATGGGCTTTTCGCAGATGGTGTGCTTGCCGCACTTGATGCTTTCCATCACCATGTCGTGATGGGTGTAGGTCGGGGTGCAGATATCCACAATGTCAATCTCGCACCCGGCGACCATGTCGCTTATCGTGTCAAAGCACGGCACAGCCCACTCGCGCGCGGTGTCCTTGGCGCGCGCGGAATGCCCCACCACGGCGGCAACCTCCGCCCCGTCGAGTTGGCAGATGTTCGCATAATGCACCTTGCCCATGCCGCCCACGCCGACAAGGCCGATTTTCATAGTTTTCTTCATATCATCCATGGCTCAAAACTCAAAGCCCTGCGCGCGCAGGTATTCGGCAGAATCCATCACGGCGCGGTTGATCTCGTCAAGATCCTTCGGCCCTGCCTGCGTGAACTCAATCTCGATGGAGTACGGGCTGAGATTGTCCTGCTCATCCATCAGCTTGAACAGCTCCGGAAACTCGACATAGCCCTTGCCGAGTGCGGGGAAGTCCCATTCCTTGCGCCCGCCGGCCTTTTCCTTGAGATGGACATAGCCGATTTTGTCAATGCAGGCGGCGAAATCCTCCGGCACGTTCACATCGCCGTAGAATATGGCGTTGGCCGTGTCGTAGTTGATGAGCACGCGCTCGGAGCCGACGCGGTTGACAATGTCCTTCAAGACAGCGCCCGTGCCGTGGTCGCCGTGGACTTCCAGCACCAGCTTCATGTCGTACTTTTCAAGGTACGGCACCAAGCCCTTGATGTGCTCGGCCACAACGTCGTTGGAGGCCACGGCGTTGTCCTTCAAGTGCGCCTCGCCTATGGACGAGACAATGTACTCGCTGCCGAAAAAGTGCGCAAGGCGCATGTTGTCCACAAAGTCGCCGATGCGCTCGGTGTCCATGAGGTTGGTGTGGCCGCTGGTTGCAAACGGGATGAGCCCGTTTGCCTCCAAGAGATCCTGCACCTCAAGCGCGCGCTTGAAGCTCTGGTCGGGGAAAACATGCTCCGTCCAGCCCTTGGTCGCGGTCAGCTCGATGTACTTGAAGCCCGCGGCCTTTATCCCCGCCACGGCGTCCTCGATGGAGTAGCCGTGGTAGCAATTGGAGTTGACGGCAATAATGCGTTTTTTCATTCCGCCCACCTCTCAGGTCATGATGAAGTTGTCGAGATAACGCTTGGAAAGGCGGATGGACTTCAAAATGTCCTCGCGGCAGCTTTCAAACGCCTTGTCCTCGACCTCGATGACGGCGCAGCCGTCAAAGCGAATGTCATTGAGTGCGGAGACAAACGCCGACCAATCCACATCGCCCAGGCCGGGGATTTTCGGGCTCATGTAATCGAGCGGATAGGCCAACACGCCGCACTCGGCCAGCTTTTCGGGGTAGAGCTTGATGTCTTTGAAGTGGATGTGGAATATTCTGTCTTTGAACTCGTACACAGTCTTGAGATAGTCCAGCTGCTGCCATACGTAATGGCTGGGGTCGAAGTTCAGGCCGAAGTTCGGGGACGGGATAAGCTCGAAGAGCTTGCGGTAGATGGTGGGGGTGCACATCAGATTCTGCCCGCCCGGCCACTGATCCGCGCCGAAAAGCATGGGGCAGTTTTCGATGGCGACCTTGACGCCGCACTCCTCGGCCAGGGCGATGATGCCCGGCCAAATCTCTTTGAAAAGCTCGATGTTTTCTTCAACCGTCTTGTGCTGGTCGCGGCCGATGAAGGTCGTCACCATGCCGACATTGAGCTTCGCCGCGGCCTTGATGAGTGCCTTGAGATGGGCAATGGCGGCCTCGCGCTTGGCAAGATCCGCGTCCATGGTGTTGGGATAAAAGGCGAGGGAGGAAATGCTCATGCCCTTACTCGCGACATAGTCCGCGACATATTTGGCATACGCGTCGTCTTCGAGGACGCGCTCGGCATCGATGTGGCTGACACCGGCGTAGCGGCGCTCCGCCTTGCCGGCCGGCCAGCAGGCGACTTCCAGGCATTCAAAGCCCATTTCGGCGGCCGTGTCAACCGCTTCCTCGAAGCTCCAGCCGTCCAAAATTGCGGTAAGCAGACCGAATTTAAACATGTCTCATACTCTCCTTTATTTGTTTTCGGGAATTTCCACGCTCTCGCCGAGCTCGGAGGACTTGATGGAGGCGAACACCGCGCGCATCGCGGCCAGTGCCGAATCGCCGGAAATCTCCGGCGCGGTGTTATTTTTCAGGCAGTCAACCCACAGATCGATAACGCCGGACTTGGTCTGGTTGTCATTGGTCTGAATCTGCTCGACGTCGAACATGGACTTGGTGCCGTCTTTGTGGATGACGACGATGGAGTGCGCGGGGTCATCATAAATGCGCATGCTGCCCTCGGTGCCGTAGAGCACGGTGGAGTTGTCCTCCGCGCCGTAGAACGTCCAGCTGGCGGTCATCGTGCCGAGGATGCCGCCGGAAAGCTCATAGATGCACACGGCGTTATCGTCCACGCCGATGAGCTCGCCGTCCGCGCCGCGCTTGTCGAGCGTGGCGAGGCGCGCCGTGGTGCGCACAACGCGCTGCCCGGTCAGATAGTGGATGAGGTCGGTTTTGTGCACGCCGAGGTCGGCCATTGCGCCCATTGCGGCGCGCTTTTTGTCAAAGAACCACGTGTTGCTGCCCGGCTCGATGCTCCAGGTCTCCGGCCCGCCGTGGCCGAAGGTGGTGCGGAAAGAGATTATGCGGCCGATTTCGCCCGCGTCGATGAGCGCCTTGGCCTTCATGTGCGCCTTGGCAAGGCGCTGATTGTGGCCTATCATGAGGAACTTGCCGCTTTCCTTCGCGGCGGCGACCATCGCCTCGCAGTCTTCAATGGTGGTGGCCATGGGCTTTTCGCACAGAACGTGCTTGCCCGCCTTGAGCGCCTTGATGGTAAGCTCGGCGTGGGCATAGTTTGCCGCGCACACGCTCACCGCGTCGATTTCGGGGTCTGCAAGCAGCTCGTCCGCCGTGTCGTAAACCTTCCCGCCGTATTTTGCGGCCATGTCCTCCGCGCGCATGCGCTTGGGGTTGAAAAACGCCGCCAGCTCGCAGTCGGGATTGGCCGCATACTCCGGAATATGTCTCACCTGCGCGATTTTGCCGCAGCCGAGCACACCGATTTTGATCATGTTGTCTCCTCCTTGTATTGTCGATTGTTTGTTTTTATATGAACTGTGCGAGGGGATAGTACTCTCCTCGCACAGCAGGCAGACGGGAAATTAAACCGTCTCTTTCTTTTGCAGCAAAACCGCGAATATGATGATTGCGCCCTTGATCGCGTCGCAAAGGAAGGTGGGCACGCCGATGGAGTTGAGAACGTTGTTCATCACGCCCATGATGAGCATACCGATGAACGCGCCGAAGAGGCTGCCCTTGCCGCCGGCCATGCTCGTGCCGCCCACGACGACCGCCGCGATGGCGTCCATTTCATAGCCCGAACCCGCGTTTGCAAAGTCCATGGAGCCGATACGCGCCACGTAGATTATCGCACCGATGGCGCACATCACGCCGCCGAGGGCGTAAATGTGGCGCTTGACGCGGTTGACGTTGATGCCGGAGAGCTTGGCCGCGCGCTCGTTTGAGCCGATGGCGATGGTCTGGCGGCCGAACGCGGTCTTTTTGAAGATTATGTACATTATCGCCACGATGGCCAGCCAATAGATTATCGGCAGAATGATCTGGCCGCCGATTTTGGCCGAGGCGATGAGCTTGAACTCATTGGGGATTTTGGGGTTGAAGGTCTTGGTGAGCTGCTGGGTGACGGAGCGGAAAATTTTCATCGTGCCGAGGGTGGCGATGAACGGGGGCAGCTTGCCGTAGGCCACGAGAGAGCCGTTGAGCGTGCCGAGGAGATACCCCGCGAGGAGAATGACGACGATTGCGATGGCGTAAGCCGGAGTGCCGGTCAGCCCCATTCCGGCCAAAAGGCCGTTTGCCGGGTCGATGAGGTACATCAGCAGCGCGCCGAGGGCGCACAGCATAGAGCCCACGCTCAAATCAATGCCGCCGGAGATGATGATAAAGCACATGCCGAGGGCGATGACGCCCGCATAGGTGTTGTTTCTCAAAATATTGAGCCACGCCATGCCCATTTTGCCGAACATGCCGCCGAAGGACCCGGCGTTGATGCCCATGACGACGGCCTGGATTATCACCATCACCAACAGGGCAAACAGCGTGGACACCACGTCGTTTTTCGACCACAGTGCTTTCACTTTCGCGCCGAAAGAGGCGTTGTTTTCAATCTTTTTCGCTTCCATTTCAGTTCTCTCCTTCGTTCTGCTTGCCGCCCGTGGCAAGATACATGATGTTGTGCTCGTTCATGTCTTCGCCCTTGACCTCGCCCATGCTGCGCCCGTGGAAGAGCACCAAGCTTCTGTCGCAGACGCGGATGATTTCCTGCGCCTCGGAGGACAGGACGATGACGGCCACGCCCTCACCGGCGAGGCGGTGGATGATGCCGTAAATCTCTTCCTTTGCGCCGACGTCAACGCCCTGGGTGGGGTTGTCGAGAATGAGCAGCTTCGGCTCGCTCATCAGCCACTTGGCCAGCACAACCTTTTGCTGGTTGCCGCCGGAAAGGCTGGTGATGAGGTCGGACTTGTCGCCCATTTTTATTCTCAGCTCGTCCGTCTGCTTGGCAAAAAGCTCGTCCTGCTTTTTGAAGTCGATGAACAGCTTGTGCTTTTTCATCCTCGGCAGCTCCACGAGAGAGCCGTTGTCGATGATGGACATATCCTTGAGGATGGCGTTTTCCTTGCGGTTTCGCGGGAGATACGCGATGCCCGCGTCGAGCGCCTGATTGGTGCTGGTGATGTGCACCTGCTCGCCGCACAGGGTCACCGTGCCCTTGTACGCGCCGCCCATCGCGCCGAAAACGCTTTGGAACAGCTCGCTGCGCCCGTCGCCGAGAAGCCCCGTCACGCCGAGCACCTCGCCCGCGCGCACCGAGAGGGAAATGTCCTCAAAGTTCTGCCCGTCGGAAAGACCCTCCAGACGCAAAACCTCGTCGCCGAGCTTAATCTCGCGCTGCAAAACGTCGGTGCTGACCTCGTGGCCGACCATGTGCGCGGCGAGCTTTTTCGTGTCGGTTTCGGACACCTTGCCCTCGGCCACCATGTGGCCGTCGCGCAAAACGGTGTAGCGGTCGCAGATTTCCATGACCTCGCCGAGCTTGTGGGAGATGAAGATGATGCCGACGCCCTGCTCGCGCAGTGTGCGCATCATGTTGAAAACGCGCTTTATCTCCGGCTCTGTGAGGGAGGTGGTCGGCTCGTCCATGATGATGATGGACGCCTCCTGCATGAGCGCGCGGCAGATTTCGACAATCTGCTTGTACGACGCGTCGAGATCGCGCACCATTGTGCGCGGGTCGAGGTCGATGTTCATCTTTTCAAACACGGCCGCTGTCTTGGCCTGCATTTCCTTGGCGTCGAGAAAGACGCCCTTTTTCTGAAAATGCGTGATGAACATGTTTTCATAGATGCTCAAATCGTTTATGAGGTTCAGCTCTTGATGAATGAAGCCGATGCCCGCGTCAAGCGAGTCCACGGGGCTTAAAAAGCTGCGCTCTTCGCCGTCGATGACGATTTTGCCCTTGTCGGGCTGGAGCACGCCGCCGAGAATATTCATCAGCGTGGACTTGCCCGCGCCGTTTTCGCCCAGCAGTGCGCAAATCTCGCCCCCGGCGAGCTTGAAGTCTACGTTCTCCAGCACGTTGTTCGCGCCGAAAGATTTGTAGATATTTTGCATGGAAAGGTTCAAATTATCACATCCAGTTCCCGTTTTGCCGTGCAGACGCGGCAGATTTGTGTCTCTCATATTCTGCATAGAGCCGGCGACATGCCGCCATATCGCCGCTTCTATACAGAATAAATAATCAAGCTCCCCCGCTGCTCCAAAACCGTTGTATGCAGCGTTTTGTCTCGCATTTTTATAAACTCTAAACAAGGGCTATGGCTAACGCCATAGCTCGCTTGTCAAAAAGCCTTGCTTTTTGACTGCGCTTGCCCGCCGAGCATTTTGAACATATTCAAAATGCTGCTTCGCCCGAAAAGCTCCGCTTTTCGACGGCGGTTTATTTGATTTGAGGCGGGCCTTGCCCCCTCAAGCTCCCCCGCTGCTCCAAAACCGTTGCATGCAGCGTTTTGTCTCGCATTTTTATAAACTCTAAACAAGGGCTATGGCTAACGCCATAGCCCTTGCAGGTTTAGCAATTTGCTTGCGTTTACTTTTTAATTAGTAAACGTTGTTCTCCGGGTCGAGGTAATCGGCAACGTTATCGGCGGAAACGATGGTGGTGGGGATAACGATGACAGCTTCGGGAGTCTCGCCGTTGAGCAGGGCAATGCCGGTGTCAATGGCGTCTTCGATCATGGCCGGGCTGTACAGAGCGGAAGCGAGGCCGAGGCCGGCGTACTGCTCGTCAGCGATCATGTTGAAGTACTCCTGGCAGCCGCCGCCGCCGGTGATGGCCTTGATGTCGGTGCGGCCGGCCTCGGTGATGGCCTGGATGGCGCCGATGGAGGTCTCATCGTCCATGGAGTAGAGAGCGTCGATGTGGTCGTAAGCTTCGAGGAGGTCAGCGACATCCTTCAGGCCGTCGTCGCGGGTGAAAGCGGTGACGATCTCGAAGATGTTGGACTGGTCATAGCCGATCTCGGTGAGGTAGTCATAGAAGCCCTGCTTGCGCAGCTCTGCAACGGAGCCGGAGGAGGGAACGTCGAGGACAGCGATGGTAGCAGCCTCGCCGGCCTTCTCAACGATGAACTTGGCGGACTGGTAGCCCATGTCGTAGTTGTCGCCGGTGACCTTGTAGATGCCCTGGCAATCAACATCAACGTCGAAGTTGACGACGGGGATGCCGGCGTCAATGACTTCCTGCATGGCGGTCTCCATGCCGGCCCACTGCGGGAAGGAGACGACGAGGGTGGCACCCCAAGCAACGAGGTCGCTCAGGTTCGCGGCCATCTCGGCAGCGT
Source organism: uncultured Oscillospiraceae bacterium (assembly GCA_964644305.1). Lineage (GTDB taxonomy): Bacteria > Bacillota > Clostridia > Oscillospirales > Oscillospiraceae > Limivicinus. The sequence continues at coordinate 20,033 of CAZXVA010000001.1, read as the reverse complement.
CGGAAGAGGTGGTGACTTTGTACTCATAGCCGTTGTCTTTGCAGTACTTCTCGGCGTAGTACGCAACACCTGCAACCCAACCGTGGGTGGCGTCGGGGGCGGCAATGCCGACCTTGATGACGGGGCCTGCAGCCTCTTCGGCGGCGGGAGCCTCGGCGGCGGGAGCTTCAGCCTCGGCGGCGGGAGCTTCCTCAGCGGGAGCTGCGGACTGGCCGCAGGCGCACAGTGCGAAAACCATGCACAGTGCGAGCATCATTGCGAGAAACTTTTTCATTAAGTATTCCTCCAATTGTATTTATATTCAAAGGCTTGTGCCTGAGAATACTTGTCAAATATGCGCAAAGACGCTGTGCAATTAGGGTGCACGAAACGCATCCACGCCTTAACGCATAAAAAACCGGAAACATCTTGGCAATTTTCTCATTTTGCAACTCATTTCCGACAATTGAAGTTTACTACGTTTAGCAAGGACTGTCAAGCACAATTTGTTAAGTATTTGTTACAGTGTAAAAGAAATGTTACCCCGTTCCCCTTCCGTGGAACATGAGCAGCCGATAAGGCTCGATTTCAAGCACGGTGGACAGGTTGAACAGCAGCTCCATCGAGATTGGGCGGCAGAGCTTGGGCGCTTCTATCGCGCCGAGGTGCTGGCGGCTGATGCCCACCTTTTCGGCAAGCTGCTCCTGCGTCAGCCCCGTGTGCTTGCGGTAATAGGCGATGTTGTAGCCCAGCTCTATGTATTTGCTCGTGTTGTCGAAGCTGACCTTGGTTTTGACCTCCATGTGCGTTTTCCCTCCCAAGTAAGAGTAGTTAAATCATAATTCAAGCCCCCCTTAAATTAAATTGTTTGTCACTTATCACTTGATATTTGACATGTGACAAAGTATAATAGTTAGTTGTCAAATAACAAAATTTATTAAATGCGGAGGTCGTTGTATGTCAAAAAGGGCACGCGGGGTGTATTCCGCCCGCGTCGGCGCTGCGCTGTTGGCGGCGGACATTGTGTATTTGGAGCTGATGCTGCGCATCACGACGCAGCAGCCGTTTTTCTCCGCCGGTGTGCCGGGCGGGCTGTGCACGGCGTTGAGTGCGGCGCTTTTGCTTGGCGCGCTGTGCTGCCTTATCCGCGGCGAGCGGCGCGCGTGGCGCGCCGAGCTCATTGTGTGCGCGGTGATGACGGTGTGGTTTCTTTTCTGCTGCCTGACATACGACGCGTACAAGGTCTTCATGCCGCCGGACATCATCGTCAGTCAGGCCGGGAACGCTGCGCGCGATTTCGGCGGCAACGTCGTGAGCACCATTGTCAAGAGCCTGCCGATTATCCTGCTTTTCTTCCTGCCGCTCATTGCCTCGCTGGTGCTGGCGCGCATCTCGCCGCGCGGCGCGCATGCGCGCGTGCGCGCCCGCGGTCGTCTGCCGCTCCGCTTGGGTCTGGGCGCGGTCGCGATGCTGGCGGCGGGGCTGCTGCTTTCAAACTGCACGGCGGCACTGCGCGCGCAGTACGCGGTGTACACCTATGACTCCGCGATGAAGAATTACGGCGCGGTGGCCGCGCTGGTGCGCTCGGCGCTCCCATCGGGGGACAAATCCACGGCCGAGTTTTCATCCTCCGCCGCGCTCTCCCCAACTCCGACGGCCGAGCCTGACCCCACCGCCCCCGTTGACGCCGCCGAGCCGGAGGAGACAGATTACGGCGAGAACATCATGGACATCGACTTTGACGCGCACGAAACCTCAAAGGCCAAGCTGAAATTGCTCGGCGAATACGTCCAAAGCATAGAGCCGACGAAAAAGAACCGGTATACCGGCATGTTTGAGGGCAAAAACCTCATCCTCATCACCGCCGAGGCGTTTTCCAAGGAGGTCATTGACCCCGAACGCACCCCCACGCTTTATCGCCTGGCCACGCGCGGCATCGTGTTCGAGGACTTTTATCAGCCCGCCTGGGGCGGCAGCACGTCCACGGGCGAATATTCCTTCCTCACCGGCCTTGCGCCGATGGACGCGATGGTGATGATGTCCTCGCGCTCGGCGAACATGTACTTCACCATGGGCAACCAGCTCAAGCGCCTGGGGTATAACTCATTCGGCTATCACAACGGCAATTATACTTATTACAGCCGCAACCTCACCGTGCCCAACATGGGCTATGACAGCTTCGTCGGCATCGGCAACGGCATGGAAAACGGCCTCACCGGCGGCCTCTTCCCGGAAAGCGACAAGGAGATGATGGACTACACCGTCCCGCTCTACATTGACTCTCAGCCGTTCAGCGTCTATTACATGACCATCAGCGGCCACGCAAGCTATTCCTTCAAAGACGGCATCAACGACATGTCCGCCAAAAACCGCGCCCTCACGGAGAATCTCGACTATTCCGAGCCGATTCAGGCGTATTTGGCGGCGAATATGGAGCTGGAGTACGCGCTGGACAGCCTCGTCACCCAGCTTGAAACGGCCGGGCTTGCCGACGACACGGTCATCGCCATTGTGCCCGACCATTACCCCTACGGGCTTTTGCCCAGCAACGCCTGGGGCGGCCAAACCGGCCTCTTGGAAGAGCTTTACGGCCACCCGTCCGACACTTGCCAGCAGCGCGACCACAACGCCGCGATAATCTGGTGCGGTGAGCTTGAAAAGGACGCGGCTGTCACAGTGTCCGTCCCCGTGTCGAGTATTGACATTTTGCCCACGCTGTCCAATCTTTTCGGCGTGGAGTACGATTCACGGCTCTTGGCCGGGCGGGACGCGCTGAGCGAGCAAGCCGGCCTCGTCTTTTGGAATGACAGCTGCTGGGTCACGGAAAAGGGCTATTACAACACGCACGAGCGCACCTTCTACCCCGCCGAGGGCGAGAGCGCGGACGAGGCGTACATCGAGCAGATGAAAGCCGTCGTCGCCGACCGGCTCAATCTCTCGCGCATCATCGAAAACGAGGACTATTACGGCTTCCTCTTCGGCAAGAGCAAGTAAACAAACGACAAAAAGTCAACAGGCAGGGCGCGCGCCCTGCCTGTTGTTGTTATTATATGTAGTTGTCGAGTTGCTTACAGCTCCTGCTGCAACAGCTTTCCGGCCATTGAGCGCGTGCCCAGCACCCATATCAAATCGCCGTTTTGGATTATCATGTTTATGTCCGGCTGCGCGATGGGCAGGCGGTTTCTCTGCAAGCCCATTATCATGCAGTCATAATCCTCGCGTATGCGGCTGTCCTTTATCGCGCTGCCGACGAACGGGGAGTCGCGGTCGACCTTGATGGCGTAGGAATAGAGGTCGCCCTCGTCGCCGTTTTCGCGCTCGATGAACTCGCGCAGAGTGGGCAGCTTCCTGTCCTCGTTCAGGCCGAGCCCCATGCAAAGGCTGTGTATGGCCTCGGTCTCGCCGAGGACGTAAACTCGGTCATGCCGCGATATCACGGCGCTGCCCGCGGGCATGTTCAAATGCTTTTTCCCGCGCACGAGCTTGACCACGTTCACGCCGTATCGGCTGCCCCAGCCCAGCTCGCGCAGGCTCTTGCCCTCGACGCCGCTCTCCGGGCAGTCAAACTCCATCACGTAAAGCTTCTCGTCCAGCCACTCGGTGGCGGTGTCGCTGTCGGCGAATTTGCCGAGCTTGCGCTCGTTGAGATTGGCCAAAAACCGCGCCTCAACCGACAGATACGCCGAGGCAAACGCCCCCGAACGATAAATGAGTATCACCGCCACGACGATGACGCCCACCAGCCACGCGCCGTTGACGCGCACGACAAGCTGAAGCGGGACAAACGCGATGAACACGATTATCAGCACGCGGCAGGCGTTGAGCGCCATGAGCGGCAGGCGGTTGTGCTTTGACTGCATCCACAGCGCGGTGTACTGCGGGCTTTTCACGTCGAGCATGGGGCGGATGAACAGCGCCAGGCCGAGATAGATGAGCGCGATGCAGATTCCGCCGCTTGCAAGCGCATTGGGGATATACCCGCTCAGCGCGGGGTAGACAAACCGCGTCCCGACAATCACGATGCCCAGCATGATAACGCCGTAAAGGAGCGTGGTCTTCATATAACGGCGCATGTACGCCGCCCAGTCGCTGTCCTGCCCTTCGCCGTCGTCCGCGTCGGCGGGGTCGGTGTAGCGGTCAAGCTTCGCCACCAGCTTTTTGGGCAGCGCCCCCTCGGCAAGCGCGCAGATTTTGTCCGAGGCGCGGATGCAGGTGGGCGTGGTGAGCGTGGTGATGACCGAGACGGAGACGATGATGGGATAAATATAATCCGCAATCACGCCCAGCGACATGCCGAGCGAGGCGATGATGAACGCAAATTCGCCGATCTGCGCCAGCGAGCAGCCGCAGTGAATCGCGCTTTTCAGGCTCTGGCCGGACAAAAGCACGCCGAGTGAGGAGAAGAAAAGCTTGCCCACGAGCGTGACGAGCGTGATGATGATAATCGGCACTATGTACTCCACCACCATCGCCGGGTCGAGCATCATGCCCACCGAGAGGAAGAACACCGCGCCGAACAGGTCCTTCACGCCGGAGGTCAAATGCTCCACGCGCTCGGCGTGGATGGTCCCGGCGAGGAGCGACCCGGCCAAAAACGCGCCCAGTGCCGACGAAAAGCCGAGGACGTTGGCCAAAAGCACCATGCCGAAGCATATCCCCAGCGACACGATGAGCAGCGTTTCCTCGTTCATGAATATCACCGCGCGGTTAAGCAGCGTCGGCAAAAGGTAAATGCCGAGGATGAGCCACAGCACGAGATAGAGCACCAACAGCCCCAGCGTCATGGCAAGCTCGCCGCCGGAGATGCTTTGGCTGACGGACACGGTGGACAAAATTATCATCATGAATATGCCCGCGATGTCCTCAATCACCAGCGTGCCGAACACGAGCTGCGCGAAATTTTTCTTCGTCACGCCCAGCTCGTCAAAGGCTTTTATGATTATCGTCGTCGAGCTCATTGACAGCATTCCGCCGAGGAACACGCTGTCCATTATCCCCCAGCCGAGAAGCTGACCCGTGGCATAGCCCACCAGCAGCATTCCGCCGACCTCGGTGAACGCGGTTATCACCCCCGTGCCGCCCACCTGCACCAGCTTATGCAGGTTGAACTCAAGCCCCAATGAGAACATGAGTATGATTATGCCGATCTCGCTCCACGTGCTTATCGACGCTTTGTCGGCCACGGTGAAGAAAAGCGGCATATACGGCCCTATCAAAAAGCCCGCGAGGATATAGCCCAGCACCACCGGCTGGTTGAGCTTTCTGAACACGATGGTGACCACGCCCGCTGTGAGCAGCATGAGCGCAAGGTCGGAAATAAGCTGAGGTAAATGCATTTAGTCAATGAGCCTCCTTGAATAAATATGTGTTGTCAATCGCCCTCCAGCATGCGATAGCCCACGCCGACCTCGGTGAAGATATACTGCGGCTCGGCGGGGTTTTTTTCTATCTTGCGGCGGATGTTGGCCATGTTGACGCGCAGGATTTGGTTGCTGCCCTTGCTTTGCGGCCCCCACAGCTCTTTCATGATGAAGTCGTATGTCAGCACCTTGCCGGAGCATTTGCCCAGCAGCGCCACTATTTTATATTCGTTCTGCGTCAGACGTGCGTTCTCTCCGCAGATGAGCACCTGGTGCTTGTCATAGTCGATGGTGAGATCTCCCGCGGTGAACTTGCCGGAGGTGGCAAGGGTTTCGTTGGCAAGGCCGGCGCGCGTGTGGCGAATCGCCACGCGCACACGCGCCAAAAGCTCCGCCGCGCCGAAGGGCTTGGTGATATAATCGTCCGCGCCCTTGTCCAGCGCGCTGACCTTGTCGCGCTCATGGCTGCGCGCCGACACCACGATTATCGGCAGCTGCGTCCACTGCCTCACGCTTTCTATTATATCCATTCCGTCCATATCAGGCAAGCCCAAATCCAGCACAACTATATCCGGGCAATGCGAGCTTATCATCGAAAACGCCTCGCTGCCTGAGCGCGCAATAATCACGTCATAGCCGTTTGAGGTCAAAATCGCGCGGATGAAGCCGGAAATGCTTTTTTCGTCCTCCACCACGAGAACCTTGTCTTTAATGTTCATAATCGTATCCCTTTCCCAACGGTAAAGTAAATGTGAATTGCGCGCCGCCCTCGCGGCGGTTCACGGCGTAAATCTCGCCGCCGTGCGCCTTGACAATGGTTTTGCACACCGAAAGCCCGATGCCCATCTGGCGCGAGCTGTCCGTGCCGTTCACGCCCGAAAACGGCAAGGTGCCGTCAAACAAATGGTCGAGGATTTTGCGGTTGATGCCGTCTCCGTTGTCGCGCACGGCGATGCGGGCATATCCCCCGCCCGTCGTCACGATGATATCCACCTTGGTGGTCTTGCCGCCGTGCACGGCGGCGTTGTCCATCAGGTTTAACAGCACCTGCTCGATGAGCATCGCGTCCATCTTCACGAAAAACAGCGTCTCCGGCACGCTGACGGACACGGCCACGTTCGGATTATGCTTTTTGAAGTTGACCACCGTTTCGCTGATGACCTCTTCCAGCATTTCGTCCTGCATGTTGAGCGTGCCCATGTGGCCGTCGGTCATGCGCGTGATGCTCAACAGGTTTTCCACCATGCGCCTGAGCCACTCCGCGTCGTCCTTCGCGTCGGTCAAAAGCTCAATGCACTGCTCCGGCGGGAGGATTTTGCCGTCATCGAGCACCACGCCGATGTTCCCGCTTATCGAGGTGAGCGGTGTGCGCAAATCGTGCGACACCGCGCGCAGGAGATTGGCGCGCATTTTCTCTCTGTCGCTTTCGGCCTTTATCCTCTCCTGCTCTTTCAGCCGCGAGGTCAGCGTCGACACCGCCAGCGACACCGTCAGCATCGTCATGAACGTCAGCGGGTAGCCGTAAATGGAGAAGTTGACCTCCATGTAAGGATAGGTGAACGCCCAGTTGACGGCGAAAACGCTCGTCACCGAGGCCAGCACCCCGTAAAAATACCCATCTGTCATCATCGCCGTGATAAGCACGGCCAGCACGAACAGCAGCGGCACGTATACATCCGTCATCGCCGCCGATTGCAGCAGCGACGACAGCCCACACGCCATCAGTATCGCAAACAGGTAAACCAACCATCCGCGCATCGACAGCGGAAAGTATTCGCCCAACTTTTTCACAATAAACTTCAAAGCCTTGATACTGCCGCCTCCCTTTGCCCGCGCAAGTGCGCAAGCCACGCCCTAACCGCCAAGGCCGGGCGTAAAAATCTTTACAGACTGCATTATAACACACTCCCCCGTTAATATGCCGTTAAGAAAAAGAGGATTATAAAACCCACTCCGAAAAGGCTCGGAGTGGGTGAAAGGTATAATTTTTAATACTTATCGTATCTGTTGAAAAGCTCGTCGATGTCGGCGGGGTCGGTGCGGGGTTGGTCGTCATACGGCTCGGCGTATTCCTCGCCGTATCCGCCGTATCCGTCGTCGTAGTATTCCCCGTCGTAGTATTCGCCGTTTTCGTCCTCGGTGTAATACTGCCCGTCGTCGGCGTCGTCATACTGCGCCGGTACATACCGAGCGTCGTCATAATCGTCATCGACGGCGTAGCGCTCGGCGTAGGGGTCGTACACGTCCTCCTCCGGCGCGTCGTATTCGCGCGCGGAGCGGGCGCGGCGCTGTTGGCGCTCATACTCTCTTTGCCGCTCAAGCTCGCGCTGCTGATAGGCGCGGCGGCGTTCGGCCTCGACGCGGCGGCGCTCGGCCAAATGGCGGCGGCGCAGGGCGCGGTAACGCGCCACGAGCACGAGGTAAACCCCCGCCAGCACCAGCACCACGATGATCAGCGTCACCACCCAGCCCTTGGAGAAGAACGCCTTGAGCTGAGTCTTGATAAGCTCGCTCTTGGAAAGCTCGACCGCGTTGGGGTTGACCAGCTTGACAGAGCCGTAGTCCACGCCGTCGGCCACGATGTGCACCTCGCCCAAGACTGTCCCGGCCTCGATGGGCGCGACGAGCTTTTCGTCGAACACCTTCACCTCGGTGGTGATGGAGGCGTCGTCAATGTCGTTGGGCAAGAGGGCGCGCACGTCCTCCGTCGGGCGCAGAAGCACCGTCCCGTCTCCCTCGGCCAGCCGCGCCGTCACCTTTTCGGAAAACTGCGAGGCGGAAACGAGAGTGCGATAAGAGAAGTTGTTGAAGCACCAGTCGTAAAGGTCAATGGTATTTGTGAAGTTGCCGAACTCCATTTCCTGCGTGTTCAGCTCGCCCCCGCAGCCGAGAACAACCGCGAGCAGCCGCACGTCGCCGCGCTGCGCCGTGGAAATGAGGCAGTACCCCGCCGCGCGGGTGTACCCGGTTTTGACGCCGGACGCGCCTTCGTAAAGGTAATCGTGCCCGTTATTCTGCATGGACATGGACGCGTAATACCCGCCGTTGGATATCAGCGCGTTGGAATTGAAAAACTCGCGCGCCTCGCTTTTGTTGGTGGGTTGGGTCTTATAATAATCGCAGTCGCAAATCGCGAGAAAGTCCGGGTGGCTGACGGCCTCCTTGGTGATTATATAAAGGTCGCGCGCGGTGGTGAAATGGCCGTCGTTTGAAAGGCCGTTTGTGTCGAGAAAATGCGTGTTCACCGCGCCGAGCTCGGCCGCGCGCTCGTTCATGCGCTCGACAAACGCGGAGATGCTGCCGGATATGTAGGTGGCCAAGACGTTGCACGCCTCGTTTGCCGAGTGCATCAGCGCGCAGTACAAAACGTCTTTATACGTCATCATTTCGCCCGGCTGAATGTTGGAGTTGCTCGCGTCCTCGCCCAGCCCCTGCCACGCGTCCGCGCCGACGGTGATGATGTCGTCCATGCGGCATTGGCCGCTTTCGATGGCCTCCACGGCCAAAAGCCCGGTCATTATCTTCGTCAGGCTCGCGGGCGAACGCTGCTCGTCGGCGTTGAGCTCATACAGCACCTCGCCGGAGTTGAGGTCGGCCAAAAGCACCGCCTTGGCCGAAAGCTGAGGGTCATCCACGGCATAGGCCGACGGTGCGAACGCACACACGGCCAGACACATTATAAGAATAAGAGGGAAAATTTTAATTTTTTTCATTTTGCTCTCCCGTTTTTCCTCGGAATGTGGTAGAGTATATATGAGGGCAGTTTCGCCCGCGCCGGGCGATTTGCCGCACTCCTCTTTCAAGCATAAAGTATATTATACGGTCAAATGGCCGAAATTGCAACAAAAAATAATTGCCGGTGGAGCGCCGGTGGGGAATATTCGCCGATTTAAGGAGGCTTTTCGTGAAAATATTAGTCGTTGATGACGAGCGTTTGCTTGTCAAGGGCATCAAGTTCAACCTCGAAAACGAAGGTTACACGGTTGAGGCGCGCTATGACGGCGAGGCCGCCGTGGAGGCTGCGCGCACGGGGGAATTTGACCTCATCATTCTCGATTTGATGATGCCGATAAAAGACGGGCTTCAGGCCTGTCAGGAAATCCGCTCGTTTTCCACCGTGCCCATCATCATGCTCACCGCCCGCAGTGAAAAGGCCGACCTTCTCATGGGCTTTGAATCCGGCGCGGACGATTATCTCACCAAGCCCTTTGACATTTTGGAGCTGAAGGCGCGTGTGCGCGCGCTGTTGCGGCGCGCATCCATCGCCGCGCCCGAAGCCGCGCCGCTCTCCTCCTCCCTCACGCGCGGCCACATCACCGTGGACGAAGAGCGCCGCCGCGTCGAAAAGAGCGGAAAGGAAATTGAGCTGACGCTCAAGGAATTTGACCTCATCGTCTTTTTGATGAAAAACCCCGGCCGCGTCTACTCGCGCGAAAATTTGCTCGACCTCGTGTGGGGCTATGATTATCAGGGCGACACGCGCACCGTGGACGTTCACGTCCGCCGCCTGCGCGAAAAGCTGGAGCTCGACCCGGCCAACCCCAAGCTCATCATCACCAAGTGGGGTGTGGGCTATTACTTTGCCGAATGAGGCGGGGGAATATGCGCTCTCTGCGCGTGCAGTTCATGCTCTTCACGGCGGTGCTGCTGGTGATATTGCTCGTCATGCTCAACACCTACCCCATCACCTCCTCGCGTGACCGGATTTTCGAGGAAAAGCGCCGGTCGCTGGGCAGTCAGGCGGCGGTGATGGCCTCGTCCCTTGCCAATCTCGACGCGCCCCAACGCGACAGCATCAGCGACGTGCTCTTGCTTTTGGACATCAGCGGCCTTGCGCGCACCGTCGTCGTCGACGCCGAGGGCGCGGTGCTGTATGATGACGGCAGCAGCGCCGACAGCGCCGCCGAGCGCGCCGACATCGCCCGCGCGCTCACGGGGAAAACGGTGTTCCGCTCGCTTTTTGCCGACGACGCCTTTTCCAGCTGCTTTGCCATGCCCATGACCAATCAGGGTGTCACCGTCGGCGCGGTTTATATCCGCGAGCACGACGCCGAGCGCGCCGAAATGATCAAAACCATGCAGGGGCGCATCCGCATGACGTCAGTGGTCGTGGCCTGCGCCGCGCTGTTGATCGCCGCGCTGTTTTCAAGCGTGCTTTTGCGGCGCATACATGAGCTTGTCGAGTCCATGCGCATCGTCGCCTCCGGCGATTACGGCCACCGTCTCGCCACGCGCGGCAATGACGAGATAACCGAGCTCGGCGAGGAGTTCAACGTGCTGACAGAGCGCTTGGAGACCACCGAGCGCCAGCGCCGCCGCTTCGTTTCCGACGCCTCGCACGAGCTGAAAACGCCCCTGGCCTCCATCCGCCTTTTGTCCGACAGCATTGTGCAAAGCGAAAACATGAACGCCAGCACCGTGCGTGAATTCGTCACCGACATCGGCCAGGAGGCCGAGCGCCTGCAAAGAACCACCGAAAAGCTCTTGGAGCTTAGCCGCATGGATGATGACGTGCGCTTTGACCGCGAGCCGGTTGACGTCAAGCAGGTGGCGGTGGACGCGCTTGTGCTCTTGCGCCCGCTCGCGGACGAGCGGCGCGTCAAAATGACGGGCGAGCTGAGCGACGGCTGCGTCGTCATGGCCACGGTGGACGATATGTTCCACATCATTTTCAATTTGGTTGAAAACGCGATTAAATATAATGTCGAGGGCGGCAGCGTCTTTTTGAAGGTCGCCTCCGACGATGAGCGCGTCACCGTCACCGTCGAGGACACCGGCATCGGCATTCCCGAGGAGGACCGCTTCAACATTTTCTCGCGCTTTTACAGGGTCGACAAGGCCCGCTCACGCGAGGCCGGCGGCAGCGGCCTCGGACTGAGCATCGTGCACGACGCCGTGCAGCTTTACGGCGGCACAATCACCGTCGGCGCGAACAAGCCCCAAGGCTCGCGCTTCACGGTCAGCTTTTCAAAACCCACATCGGAGGAGACAGGAATATGAACAACATCAAAAACATTCAAGCCCGGCTCAACGAGCGCGCCCTCGACGCCGTTTTGATAATCGGCGAGAAGAATCAGCGCTACGCCCTCGGCTTCCCGTTCACCGACGGCGCGGTCATCGTCGCGCGCTCCGGCGCATGGCTTTTGACGGATTCGCGTTACATCGAGGCCGCCGAAAAGGCCGCCGGTGACTTTGCCGAGGTCGTGATGTTCGACGGCGGCAAGGGCTTGACCGAGCATATAAAGGACATCATCGCGCGCGAGCACATCAAAAAGCTCGGCGCGGAGGAGGAAAGCCTTGCCCACGCGGAGTTTGCCCGCTATGAAGCCGCCCTCGGCCTCGTGCTTGAGCCCGCGCAGGCGATATTCAAGACCCTGCGCAGTGCCAAAAACGACGAGGAGCTTGCCGCCATGCGTCAGGCGCAGGCGATATCCGAGGCCGCCCTGGCCGAGACCCTGCCCCTCATCCGCCCCGGCATGAGCGAGCGCGAAATCGCCGCCGAGCTTGTTTACCGCATGCTGCGCCACGGCGCCGAGGGCAATTCCTTTGACCCCATCGTCATCACCGGCAAAAAAACCAGCATGCCCCACGGCGTGCCGGGGGATGAGCTCGTCGCCGACGGCGACTTTGTCACGATGGACTTCGGCTGCCTCAAGGACGGCTATTGCTCCGACATGACGCGCACCGTCGCCGTCGGCCACGCCACAGATGAGATGAAAAACATTTATTCCACCGTGCTCGAGGCGCAGCTTGCCGGCATCGCGGCCGCGCGCGCCGGCATTCCGGGCTGTGAAATCGACAAGGCCGCGCGCGACGTCATCGCCGCGGCGGGGTACGGCGAGTATTTCGGCCACGGCTTCGGCCACTCCCTCGGCCTTGACATTCACGAGTGGCCGAACGCAAACCCCCGCGGCAAGGACATCATGCCCGTCGGCGCGGTCGTGAGCGCAGAGCCGGGCATATATCTCCCCGGCAAGTTCGGCGTGCGCATCGAGGACGTGATGATTTTGCGCGAAAACGGCGCCGAGGTCATCACCAAAGCCCCAAAAAACGAGCTCATCATCCTCAACAACCGCTAATATTTCCCGACTTTTCGGGAAAATTGAGAAAAAGCTATTGCAAAAACGCCTCACATACTGTAAAATAACGAGGCTAAGTATGTATTACTTTATATGAATCATCTATATATGGGAGGACCCTATTATGATCACAGCAGGCGATTTCAGAAACGGCGTTACCTTTGAGATGGACGGTCAGGTCATGCAGGTCGTCGAGTTCCAGCATGTCAAGCCCGGCAAGGGCGCGGCCTTTGTCCGCACCAAGATGAAAAACGTCATCACCGGTGCCGTCACCGAGACCTCGTTCAACCCCACCGCAAAGTTCGAGAACGCGACCGTTGACCGTCAGACCATGGAGTACAGCTATGTTGACGGCAACCTCTATTACTTCATGAACCCCGAAACCTACGAGCTTGAGCCGATTGACGCCTCCGTCCTCGGCGACAACTTCAAGTTCGTCAAAGAGAACATGGAGTGCACCGTTTACTCCTACAAGGGCAAGGTCTTCAACGTCGAGCCGCCGTTCTTCGTCGAGCTTGAAGTCACCGAGACCGACCCCGGCTTCGCCGGCAACACCGCCACCAACGCCACCAAGCCCGCCACTCTCGAAACCGGCGCCGAAATCAAAGTGCCTCTGTTCATCGAGGTCGGCGAGAAGATAAAGGTCGACACCCGCACGGGCGAGTACCTCAGCCGCGCATAAGGCGCATAAGCGCATCATAGCAAAACGCAATATAGGGAGGCTCTTTCGAGTCTCCCTAAAATAAAATCCAAGCAAAACCCCGTCAAAAATAATGAGGAGGCTTATATCATGACAATTGTTGAGCAAGCGGCATATCTGAAAGGCCTTACCGAGGGCTTGGGCGTCGACCCCGAATCCAAAGAGGGCAAGCTTTGGGGCGCGCTGTGTGAGCTGGTGTCCGACATGGCTCATGAAATCGAGGATCTCCAGGCCACCAGTCTTGACTATGCCGACGTTCTCGATGAGATAAGCGACGAGCTTGAATATCTCGAAGACCTCACCTGCGATCTCGACGAATCCGACGATGACAACTCCTGCGAGAACGAGCGTGCCTGCTGCGGCGGCTGCATCGGCTGCTGCCTCGACGGAGACGACGACGAAGATTTCGACGAGTATTATGACTACGACGGCCCGCTCTATGACGTCACCTGCCCCACCTGCGGCGAGCTTGTCACCTTTGACGAGGAAACCATCTCCCTCGGCAGCGCCAAATGCCCCGAATGCGGCGAAGAGCTCGAATTCGATCTCGACGAAGCCCCCGAAGACGCGGACAAGGACGAGGACGAATAATCAGAATTGGGAATTAGGAATTAAAAACAACAGCATATTCAATAATCAAAACCACCGGTGTGACCCAAATGTTGCACCGGTGGTTTGTTGTTTCTTTTCTTTTTCTATTTTCCGAAATCAAAAACATTTTGATTTCGGAAAATGAACTCACCCTGTCACATAACGCCCTCACTGTGCCTCTCTTTAAGTTGCATCCTCAACCGTTTCGGTATGTGCATTTTTACCCCCTGTAAATAAAAAAAGTTTGCCTATGCCAATTTTTACGGTTGCAAGTTGCTCTGTAATGTGTTACAGTTTGTTAATAATATCGTCCCGGTATCGGAGGCCTTAATGAGAGTTTCTTATAACAAGCTATGGAAAATGCTGATTGATAAGAATCTGAAAAAGTATCAGCTGCGTGAGCAGGCGCACATCAGCAGCAACGCCATTGCGAAGCTCGGCAAAAACGAACCTGTGAGCATGGAAACTCTCATGAAAATATGCTCTTTCCTCGCTTGCGATATCGGAGATATATGTCAGTTTTGCGGTGATTCAAACGAGGTCTGAAATGCAGAAAACGAAAGAACAAATTTCGTATAATATGCGGCAAGTCAAGAACAAGGACTCCGCAATAGAAATAGCGCTCCGAAAAGAACTTTGGAGTCGTGGTTTGCGATACAGAAAAAACACCGGCAAAGTGTTCGGTCATCCCGACATTGCTTTCCTCGGAAAGAAGGTCGCGGTTTTCTGCGACAGCGAATTTTGAGCAGAGCATCTTTGGCTATGTTTGACTTGGAACGTTTGCTCATTCATAATGAGGAAGAATTATGAAAGCCAAAAAATGGACAAGAGAAGAGGAGATAATAGTATTTAGCCTCTACTGCAGAATACCGTTCAAATCTTCATCAAAAGGCAATCCCGAAATTATCAGAATTGCCAATTTAATAGGGCGAACACCTAGCGCAGTTAATATGAAAATCGGCAACTTTGGAAGTTTCGACGATAACCTGAAAAAGCAAGGAATAGTCGGGCTCACAAATGCAAGTGCCCTCGATAAACAAATATTTTTTGAGTTCAATGACAGGTGGGATGACCTCTCATTTGAAAGCGAAAAACTAATCTCCGAATACTCACGACTCGCGAGTTTTCAAACTGCTTCCATACCTATTGGTTTTGAAAATGAAGCTGTGGTGAAGCAAAGGGTAAATCAAAAGTTTTTTAGAGAGGCTGTTTTATCTTCATACAATAGCACTTGTTGCATTACAGGGTTATCCAATCCTGAGCTTTTGATCGCAAGCCATATCAAGCCGTGGGCTCTCTGCGATGCTGTTGAAAAAACTAATCCAAAAAACGGATTGTGTTTGAATGCGCTACATGATAGGGCTTTCGATCGGGGTTTTATTACGATATCTGACAAATACAGAATTATAGTTTCATCGAGTATCAAAGATGTATTCGACGGAAAAACAGTAGATAGTTTTTTTAATGTTTTTCAAGGCCAAGAGATAGTGTTACCAGAAAAATTTTTGCCAGATAAATCATTTATTCAATATCACAACGATTGCATTTTTGAAAGTTGGAAAAAGCATGTCTAGTTTGCACATCTTACCGGAACTTGAAAATGATGCCTTGTTTTTGCCTGCATCTCTTAGAAGTAATAAGCCATCATTGCATGGTGATAATGATGAGCTGTACATTGTTTACTACAACAACGACGCGAATGATGCATCTGGGTGTTTTGAAATTCAAATTTTAGATAGGCACACTGTACTAAGGCTTTATAACCACGTTGGAAGAAATTGCCTTGCATTTTTTGATTATCTTCCTTTGTATTTTGAAAACAGATGGCAATACGCTGATAGAAACACTCCATCATTTGATTATATTTATTCCATATATAATTCTGCCGATTTTATTGTGTCTAGAGACGGAGACTTAAATGATGAATTCAATTACATAATCCAGTGGGCAAGCAACTCAAACGTCTAAATGTCTTTTATGTGTGGGAGCTATATTTATAAACGATTATAGTATTTTGTTATTCATACACATCACAGCTTAATTCCATGCTTCATAGTGTCTCTCATTACTTTCGCGATACAGGTTTTCCGACTACGGCATTCAAAAAAGCAAAGACGGTATTTCATTTACTTTGAAAGCGAACATGGGAACTTGGTATAATCGCGTACCTATTATTAAAGACAATTTCGGAATTAGGACAATTACTCCCGAAGAATGCCTTGCTCTGCAAGGTTTTCCGCCGTCATTTTCCTTTCCCGATATTCCTCTGAAAAGCAAGTATAAGCAATGTGGAAATACCGTTGTTGTTCCTTTGGTCGCTAAAATTGCGAACGGTATTATCACTCTTTATAAGCACAAAAGGCTCTGACCTCTTATGGTCAAAGCCTTTTTGTTATTGATACGCCAAGTATATCGTAAAAAACGTCCACAACCCATGTCAACGCAATTATTGCACAATTTCGACATTCCAAAGCGGCTCGGCGCATTTATACAGGTGTTCGGGCGCTATGTCGATGTCGTCTTTCCACACCACGGTGCCGCACTCTGCTCTCGCGCCCATGAAAAACACAAGGTTATTGAGCTGAGAATAGATTGGTTTTTTTCAACGGGCGCGCGTTATACACTTTTTTTGCGCCGTCTGCAAAAGTCAAATACAGTGTATAATCATCCTTCGCCTCAACATTTTTGACCATCCTCACGGGATTTTTCATCGTTTCGCCTCTTTCTCCGGACAAGACACTCACTTCTTCAGCTTCCCCGGACTTATGCCGAAGCTTTCGGTGAAGGCGCGGTGGAAGGTGGAGTAGTCGGAAAAGCCGCTGTCGAGGGCGGCCTTGTTGGCGTTGACGCCCTCGCGGATGAGCCGCGCGGCGTACATCAGCCGCTTTTGCCGCACGTAGGCATGCACGGTGCTGCCGGTCTGCGCCTTGAAAAGGCGCATGAAATGGTAGCGGCTGAGATACACGCGCTCGGCCAGCGCGTCCACGCTCAGCTCCCCGCTCAGCTTTTCGTTTATATATGAAAGCGTGCTCTCGATTTTGGGGTCGAGCTTTTTGACGGGGTGTTCGGGCGCGGCGGCGGAAATGCGGTTGATGTGGATGACAAGCTGCATCATGAGCGTGTCGCGCATGGCCTGCGCGCCGGGCTCATCGTCCGTCAGGCTCTCCTCATACCCGTTTGCCGCAGCGGCGATGAGCTCGCGCTGGCGCGCGGTCGGGGTCAGGAGGTGCTGCCCGGTCTTTTCGGCGCGGGCAAAGCACTCGGCCAAGTGCGCCTCCGGCAGCACCCGGTCAAAATACTTCCGGTCGAGATAGATTATGATGCGCTCGTAGGGCGCGGACTTGTCGATGACGGCCTTGTGAATGGTGTGGTGCGGCACAAGCAGCACATCCCACGGGGACAGGGCGTACACCGTGTCCTCCACGGCGTAATCCACGCTGCCGGAGATGAGCAGAACCACCTTGTCAAACTCGTGAAAGTGGAAATCGCGCTCCTGCCCGGCGGTGTCGCGCAGGTGGAAATAGTGATAGTTTTCCTCCAAATACCCTTCGCGGGCAAAGGTTTTTTCCTCGTTCACGCCGTGCTCAGCTCCTTTCCCGTCACGTCATATCATATTTATCAAATCAATTCAAAGCCCTACGAAACCACAAACAGCTTAACGCAAAAAGCCGTTGACTATCTGCTCCTCGGCTTCGCTTTCTGTGAGGCCGAGCGTCATCAGCTTTATAATCTGGTCGCCGGCAATCTTGCCGATTGCGGCCTCGTGGATGAGCGCGGCGTCGATGTCGTTGGCCTCCAGCTCCGGCACAGCGAGAACGCGCGCCGAGTCCATAATAATCGCGTCGCACTCGGTGTGGCCGGTGCACTCGGCGTTGCCGATGATGCGCGAGCAATAGTTCTGCGTGCTCTCCTCGCGCGCGACCGAGCGCGACACCACGTCCGCGCTGCTGCCGTCGCCGTTGAGCTCGATGGTGTAATGGCTGTCGGCATGCTGTTTGCCGTGGGTCATCAGCCTTTCGCGCACGACGAGGCGCGCGCCCTTTTCGAGCTTGGCCGTCGTGACGCGGTCGGTCGAGTCCACGCCCTTTATCTGCACCATCTCCATCTCCACGGAGCTGCCCTCGCCGATATTGACCTCGGTGGTGGGGTTCATGATGCGCTTGCCGGTGCCGTCGCCCTCGCCGTAGTGCTTTTCAACATACTTCACGCGGGAGTTTTTGCCGATGAAGAAGCGGTGAACACCGTCATGGTCGGAGTCCTGCGTGCCGCAGTTGTTGATGCCGCACCCGGCCACAATCAGCACGTCGCAGTCATCGCCCACGTAAAAGTCGTTGTACACCACGTCCTTCAAGCCGCTCTCGCTGACGACGACGGGGATGTGAAGGCTTTCGTTTTTCGTGCCGGGCTTGATGCGGATGTCAATGCCGGGCTTATCGGTTTTGGAGGTTATCTCGATGTTCGCGGTGGAGCTGCGCCCGGCGGATTCGCCGTTGGCGCGAATATTATATGCCCCCGTCGGCACAGAGTGCAGATCCGCGATTTCGGCCAGTATGCGCTTTTGCACATCAGTCAGCATTCTTGCGCCCTCCTTCCATAATCCTGTTGCAGGTGGCGGGGGATGTGGTTTTCAGAAGCTCGGGCAAAATCTCGTCCTTGCGCCCCTGCTTTTTCACCCGCCCGTCCGCAATGAGGACGATTTCGTCGGCGATATCCAGTATACGCTCCTGGTGGGAAATGATGAGTATTGACCCGTGAGTGCGGCGGCGCATGTTCTCAAACACCTGAATGAGGCTCTGGAAGCTCCACAGGTCGATGCCCGCCTCCGGCTCGTCGAACACGGCCAGCTTCGTGCCGCGCGCGAGCACCGTGGCGATTTCGATGCGCTTCAGCTCGCCGCCGGAGAGGCTGGCGTTGACCTCGCGCTCGATGTAATCGCGCGCGCACAGGCCGACGGCGGCGAGATAATCGCACGCCTCGCCCACGCTCAGCTCCTTTTTGGCCGCAAGGCGCAAAAGGTCGATGACGCGAATGCCCTTGAAGCGCACAGGCTGCTGCAAGGCGAAGCTGATGCCGAGGTTGGCGCGCTCGGTGATGCTCAGCCCCGTCACGTCCTCCCCGTCGAGCAAGGCCTGACCCGACGTGGGCGTCTCGATGCCCATGATGAGCCGGGCGAGGGTGGACTTGCCGCCGCCGTTCGGCCCCGTGACGACCACGAACTCCCCGTCGGGCACGGTGAGGCTGACGTTTTTGATGATTTCCTTTTCGCCGTCCTCCGCCGCCACGTCAAAGCAGATATTTTTCAGTTCCAGCATGTCTATATGACCTTTCGTCTTTTTCTGATGAAAACAGCGGCCTTACGACATTGTAAGGCCGCTGTGGTTACAAGCTATTTGCAAGGCAGGGCCGCGATTACTTGCCCATGTTCATCTGCGCGGCGACTTCTGCGGCGAAGTCCTCCTGCTTTTTCTCGATGCCCTCGCCCTTGAGGAAGCGAACGGCGTCAACAAACTTGACCGAGCCGCCCAGCTCCTTGGCAGCGGCGGCGATGTAACGCTCGACGGTGGTGGAGCCGTCCTTGACGTACTCCTGCTGGAGCAGGCAGTTCTCTTCGTAGAACTTGTTCATCTTGCCCATGACGATCTTTTCCTTGACCTGCTGCGGCTTGGAAGCCATCTTCGGGTCCTGGTCCATGAGCGCGAGTGCGATCTTCTTCTCCTCGGCGAGGACGTCTTCGCTGACATCGCTCTTGTCCCAGAAGCGGGGGTTGAGAGCCGCGATCTGCATGGCGACGTTCTTGCCGATTTCGGTGGCGTCGATGCCGCCCTCGACAGCGAGGTTGACGAGAACACCGATTTTGCCGCCGGCGTGGACGTAGGCGACGCTGGTGTTGCTGTCAAAGCGGACGAAGCGACGGATCTGGAGGTTTTCGCCGATGCTCATGACCTTTTCGGGCAGGGTCTCGGCGACGGTGAGCTCGGTGCCGGCGTACTTGCAGTTCATGAGTGCGTCGACATCGGCGGGGTTCTCGGTGATGATGGTCTGGCAAATGTCCTTGACGAACTGGACGAACAGCTCGCTCTTGGCGCAAAAGTCGGTCTCGCAGTTGACTTCCACAACCGCGCCCACACCGCACTTGGTGCAAACATCGGCGTAAGCCATGCCCTCGGCGGCAATGCGTCCGGCCTTCTTGGCGGCCTTGGCAAGACCCTTCTCGCGCAGCCATTCGACTGCCTTGTCCATATCGCCGTCGGTCTCGGTGAGGGCCTTCTTGCAGTCCATCATGCCGACGTTGGTCATCTCACGGAGTGTCTTAACATCCTGAGC